>CAZGTK010000015.1:0-16474 GCA_964528415.1 uncultured Burkholderiales bacterium
GAAGACCGCGCCGGCCCGCGAGGCCGCGCCCTCGTCGGCGCCACCGGCGCCAGCCGCCCCGCTGGCGGCGCCGTCCCCGCGAGCGGAGGAAAAGGCCCTCGGGGATGCAGCGGCGGAGTCCGCCAGGCGCCAGCGCGCCGCGCCGGCCGCGAGCGGCATGGCGAAGCAGGCGCCGGAGCCGCCCGAGGCCTGGCTCGAGCGGATCCGCAGCCTCGTCGCCGCCGGCGACACGGAGGCGGCGCGGCGCGAGCTGCGCGGTTTCCTCGACGTCTACCCCGACTACCCGGTGCCCGACGACCTTGGCGCGCTGCGTTAGGGTACGTCGGCGCGCCGTTTTTACTCGCGCGCGGACTGGCGGACACCCGGCCAACCGCCTCTTCCGTCCTTCCGTCGGTTCCCGACGGCGTGTCGCTTTCCTGGCACGGCGCTTGCGCGATTTCCATGAAGGGCGGATATTCCCGCCTGCATTCCGCGGGTTAGCGCGGGACGAGGGGGTTTTCATGACGGTCGAACGGACAGTTCCGTCGAGGACGGCGACACGCCGCCGCATCGCGCAGGCGGTGCTGCTGGCGCTGGGGGCGGGTGCCGCGGCGCAGGTTCATGCGCTGCCCAGCGGCGGCGAGGTGTCGGCCGGTCAGGCGGCGATCAGCCAGAGCGGCGCCCGGATGACCATCCACCAGGCGACGCCGAAAGCCGCCATCGACTGGCAGGGCTTCAGCATCGGCGCCCAGGAGACGGTGCAGTTCGTGCAGCCCGGTGCAGCCGCCATCGCGTTGAACCGCGTGCTGGGGCAGGATCCGTCGCTGATCCTGGGCCGGCTCGACGCCAACGGCCAGGTTTTCCTGCTCAATCCCAACGGCGTGCTGTTCGGCCACGGCGCGCAGGTGAACGTCGGCGGCATCGTCGCCTCGACGCTGTCGCTGTCGAACGAGGACTTCCTGGCGGGACGCTATCGTTTCGGCGGCGCGGGCGGGGGCACGGTGGTGAACCGGGGCGCGATCACGGCGGCCGACGGCGGCTACGTGGCGCTGCTCGGGCCGCGGGTTTCCAACGAGGGCGTGATCACCGCGCGCCTTGGCACCGTCGCGCTCGCCGCCGGCGAGCAGACGACGCTGACGCTGGCCGGCCAGCAGCTGCTCGCGGTCGCGGTGGACCGGGACGCGGTGGGCGCGCTGGCGGCGAACCGCCAGCTGATCCAGGCCGACGGCGGCCAGGTCATCATGACGGCGAAGGCGCGCGACGCGCTGCTCGACACCGTGGTCAACAACGCGGGCGTGATCGAAGCCCGCAGCGTCGGCGTGAAGAACGGCGTCGTCACGCTGGACGGCGGGCCGGCGGGTATCACCGCCGTGAGTGGGCGCATCGACGCCAGCGGCCTGGCCGCGGGGGAGACCGGCGGGCGCGTCGTGATCACGGGCGACAAGGTGGCGCTGATGCCGGGCGCGAGCATCGACGCTTCCGGGGACGCCGGCGGGGGCGCCGTCCTGGTCGGCGGCGATTGGCAGGGCGGCAACGCCGCCGTGCGCAACGCCGGGCAGACGTTCGTCGCCGACGGCGCGCGCATCCGTGCCGACGCCGTCGCCGAGGGCGACGGTGGCCGGGTCGTGGTCTGGGCCGACAACGCCACGCGCTATTACGGCGACATCAGCGGCCGCGGCGGCGCGGCCGGCGGCGACGGCGGCCAGGTCGAGGTATCGGGGAAGCAGAGCCTCGACTTCCGCGGCGGC
The DNA here is from genome assembly GCA_964528415.1 of uncultured Burkholderiales bacterium. Classification (GTDB taxonomy): domain Bacteria; phylum Pseudomonadota; class Gammaproteobacteria; order Burkholderiales; family UBA6910; genus DATIUV01. The sequence goes on from CAZGTK010000015.1 coordinate 1,728, forward strand.
GTCGACGTCTCGGCGCCGGCGGGCACCGGCGGGCGCCTGCTGCTCGACCCGCAGGACATCGTCCTCAACAACAGCGTGCAGGCGCCGCCGCCGAACAACGCGCCGGGGACGCCGGATGTCGCTTTCAGCGACCCGCCCGCGGCCGGCACGACGACGGTCGAGATCGCCGACGTCGTCGGTTTCAGCGAGCTCTACCTGCAGGCGACGCGCGACATCACGGTCGCCAACGACCTGACCATGAACGCCGACGGCAGCGTGCGCTTCGAGGCCGGACGCGACATCAACGTCAACGCCAGCGTGACCGTGTCGGGCACCGGCGCGATACGCCTCACCGCGGACGCCGACTTCAGCGGCTCCGGCGGCCCGGCGTCCAACAACGACGGCGCGATCCGCCGCGGCGCCGTCGGCAACACGCTGACGCAGGCGGCCGGCACGATGCAGCTGCAGGGCGCCGACGGCGTTACCGCGACGGTGTCCGCGCCCAACGTGACGGTCGTCAACACCGCCTCCGGCAACGTCGACGTCACCAACACGGCGGCGGGCGGCGCCATCGCGCTCGGCAACGTCGCTTCCGGCAACCTGACGCTGGCGACTTCCAACGGCGCCGTCACCGACACCGGCACGGTGACCTCCACCGGCCAGGTCAACATCGCCGCCGGCGCCGCCGGGGACGTGACGCTGGACAGCGCCGCCAACAATTTCGCCAACGTCGTCGTCGCGGGGCGCAACGTCACGCTGCGCGACGGCAACGCGATCGACTTCGATAACGGCGCGTCCACCGTCGCCGGCAACCTGGTGGTAACTGCGGGCGGCAACGTCACCCAGCAGGGCGACGCGCCGCTCGGCGTCACCGGCACCACCACGATCAACGTGCCGAGCACGGCCGACGTCGTGCTGAACAACGCCGGCAACGATTTCGGCGGCGCGGTCAGCGTTCCCCTGGCCAACGACGTCACGCTGCGCGACGCCAACGCGCTGGTGCTGGGCCCGATCCGTACGCAGAACAACGGCGGCGACGTCGGCAGCCTCGGCGTCACTGCGGCCGGCGCGATCACGCAGACCGGGCGGCTCGACATTGCCAACACGGCGGCGTTCACCGCCGGCGCCGGCAACGACATCACGCTGACCGATCCCGCCAACAACTTCCGCACGTCGGTGCGGATCGTCTCCGGCAACAACGTGGCGCTGACCGACACCAACGCCCTCGTTTTCGGCGGCGGCACGTCGGACGTCTCCGGCGACCTCGCGCTGACGACGGGCGGCAACGTCACCCAGACTTCGGACCTGCGGGTTGCCGGCACGGCGACCTTCGCTGCGGGCACGGCCAACGTCAACCTTAACCGCGCCGGCAACCGCTTCGCCACGGTCGCTGTCGCCAGCGGCAACAACGTGACGCTGCGGGACGGGCAGGCCAACCTCGTGCTGGCGGCGTCCAGCGTCTCCGGCAACCTCGGCATCACAGGCGTCGGCCCGTTGACGCAAACGGGGGCGGTCACGGTGGGCGGCACCACCGCGCTAAACGTCGGCAACGGCAACGACATCACGCTCACCGACGCCGGCAACGACTTCCAGACCACGGTGCGCATCGTCAATGGCCGCAACGTCGCGCTGACGGACGCCAACGCGCTGACCTTCGGCGGCGGCACGTCCAACGTCGCCGGCCCCCTGACCGCGGTTGCCGGCGGCGCTATCGCCCAGACTTCGGACCTGCGCGTGACCGGGGTGGCCAGCTTCGACGCCGGCGCCGGCAACGACATCACGCTCGACCGTACCGCCAACCGCTTCACGACCGTGACGGTGGTCTCCGGCCGCGACGTTTCGATCCGCGAGAACAACGGCAACCTGGACCTCGGCAGCATGAACGTCTCCGGTGGCCTCACCGTCGTCGCCACCGGCAACCTGACCGACTCCGGCACGCTCAGCGTCGCGGGCGACGCGTCGTTCAAGGTGCTGAACAACGCCGCCCGCAACATCACGCTGAACAACGCCGGCAGCGCCTACGGCACGGTGTCGGTGCAGAAACGCAACGCCGCGGACACGGCGGACACCGCCGGGACGCTGACGGTGGTGGAGGCCGGCGCCATGGCCGCGCAGCTGGTGCGGACTACCGGCGCCGCAAACCTCACGGCGAGCGGCGGCGTCGATCTCGGCACCGTCAACGCCGGCACGCTGACGGTGAACGCCGGCGGCGCCGTAACGCAGTCGGGCGCCGCGACGGTGACGGGGCCGACCAGCGTTTCGTCCGGCGCCAATCCGATCACGCTGGACGCAGCCAACGATTTCGGCGGCAACGTCACGGTCGCGAGCACGGCCGGCGCCGTGCTGGTGAACGACGTCAACAACCTGCAGCTCGGCGCTTCCAGCGTTTCCACGCTGACCGCGGTGGCGGGCGGCAACCTGGTGGTGAACGGCACGCTGACGGCTTCCGGCGCGGGCGACAGCATCGTGCTGGTGGCCGGCCCGACCGCCAACGGCACCAGCGCATTCGTCAACAACGTCGGCGCCGGCGCGCTGGCGGTCCCGGTCGGCGGCCGCTGGCTGATCTACTCGCAGGACCCAGCGCTCGACACCCAGGGCGGCCTCGTCGCCGGCGGCGCGCTGCCGAATCTCTATAACCGCACCTTCAACGGCAACCCGCCCGCGACCATCACGCAGGCCGGTCGGCATTTCATCTACTCGTACCAGCCGTTGCTGACGGTGACGGCGGACGACAAGGGCAAGGTGTACGGCGATCCGCTGCCGGTGTTTACCGCCACCATCACCGGTCTCGTGAACGGCGACACGGCAGCCGCCTATAGCGGCGCGCCGGCGCTGACGACCGCCGCGACCGCCACGAGCCCCGTCGCCGGCAGCCCTTACGCCATCAACGCGGCGCAAGGAACGCTGGCGTCCGATGCGGGCTACGGTTTCACCTTCGTCGACGGCCAGCTGACGATCACGCCGCGCCCGATTGCGCTCACGGCCGACAATCAGAGCAAGGTCTACGGCAATCCGGACCCGGCGCTGACGTTCACGGTCGGCGGCAGCGGGCTGGCGGGCGGCGACACCATCGGCACGGTATTCAGCGGCGCGCTCGCGCGCGCGCCGGGCGAGACGGTGGCGGGCAGCCCCTACGCCATCACCCAGGGCACGCTGACGGCCAACGGCAACTACAGCGTCACAACCTTCACCGACGGGCAGCTCACGATCACCCAACGGCCCATCACGGTGGCGGCCGACAATCTCAGCAAGGTCTACGGTGATCCGGACCCGGCGCTGACGTTCACCGTCGGCGGCAGCGGGCTGGCCGGCGGCGACACCATCGCCACGGTGTTCAGCGGCGGCCTCGCGCGCGATCCGGGCGAGACGGTGGCCGGAAGTCCCTACGCCATCAACCAGGGCACGCTGGCGGCCAACGGCAACTATTCCATCACGGCCTACACCGCGGGGGCGCTCACGATCGACGCGCGCCCGATCACGGTGACGGCGGACCCCGGCCAGACCAAGGTGTACGGGGATCCCGATCCGGCGGTGTTCACCTACGCGCTGACGGCGGGCAGCCTCGTCGGCGGCGACAGCCTCAGCGGCGCGCTGGACCGCGTCGCCGGCGAGAACGCCGGCAGCTACGCGATCCAGCAGGGCACGCTGACCGCTGGGCCCAACTACGCGCTGACCTACGTCGGCGACAACTTCGTCATCACGCCGCGGCCGATAACGGTCACCGCCGATCCTGGCCAGGCCAAGATTTACGGCGAAGCCGACCCGCTGCCGTTCGGCTACAGCCTCACGGCCGGCAGCCTCGTCGGCGGCGACAGCTTCAGCGGCGCGCTGGACCGCGTCGCCGGAGAGAACGTCGGCAACTACGCGATCCAGCAGGGCACGCTGACCGCGGGCACGAACTACGCGCTGACCTACGTCGGCGATACCCTGGCGATCACGGCGCGCCCGATCACGGTCACGGCCGGCGCCGGCCAGACCAAGGTCTACGGCGAGGCCGATCCGCTGCCGTTCACCTACGCGGTGGCGGGCGGCCCGGGCACGACGGGCAGCGCGATCGTGGCGGGCGACAGCCTGACCGGCGCGCTCGATCGCGTCGCCGGCGAGAACGTCGGCAACTACGCGATCCAGCAGGGCACGCTGGCGGCGAGCCCGGCGGGCAACTACACGCTCACGTTCGTGACGGCGGATTTCGTCATCACGCCCGCAACGCTGACCTACCTCGCCGATGCCATCAACAGCTTCGTGGGCCTGCCGTTGCCGTCGTTCACCGGCACGGTCACCGGGTTCAAGGGGACCGATACGCTGCCGAGCGCGACGACCGGGACCCTGCTGTTCTCGACGACGGTGAGCAATACCCTCGTCCCGGGCGTCTATCCGGTGCTCGGGTCGGGGCTCGCGGCCAACAACGGCAACTACGTCTTCGTTCAGGCGCCGGGGAACGCCACCGCGTTCACCGTCGCCGGCGCGGCGCAGAACGCGCAGCTCGACGCCGCGCGCTCGCAGCGGCTCGCGCAATGCGAGGGCGAGCAGGGACTGGCCGACCCGCTCGCGTCGCTGCCGTGCCGGGTGCCGGGGGATGACGGCGGCCGACTGCCCCCCGCGACCGCGACGCCGTGGCTGGCGGTGGACGGCGCGGGCCTGCGCCTGCCCGACGGCGTGCAGTGAAGGCGCCGGCGTTTGCCATCGTCGCCGCGTTTGGCTAGCCTTGGCTTCGTCACAAGAAGAAGAAAGCGGCGTTTGCGATATCGACCCCAGGCGACGAAAGCGGCCGCCTCCGCGCTGATGGCGCTGGCGGCGCTCGCGCCGCCGCTGCAGGCGCAGCAGCGACCGCCCGGCATCGGCGACGCCATCCGCGGGGTCGAGAAGACCCGGCCCGAGGCGCCGCCGCAGCCCGCTCCGGGGCTGCAGATCGACCAGCCCGCGCGCCCGGCGCTCGAAGCCGGCGCGGCCGTGGGCTTTCGCGTCGAGCGCATCCGCGTCACCGGCGCCGCCGCCATCCCCGAGAGTGACCTGCTGCCGCTGGTGGCCGAGTTCACCGGCCGCGACGTGACGCTGGCGGAGCTCGCCGACGCGACCGCGCGGATCACCGCGTTCTATCGCGAGCGCGGTTTCCTGGTGGCGCGCGCGTACGTGCCGGCGCAGGAGATCCGCGACGGCGTCCTCGAGATCGCCGTGCTGGAGGGCCGCTTCGGCAACGTCGAGGTGCGCAACGCGGCGAACCTGGCGCCGCGCCTGGCCGAGGAGGCGGTGGCGCCGCTTCGCTCCGGGGGCGTGATCGAGGAGAACGCGCTCGACCGCGCGCTGCTGCTGCTCGACGACCTGGGCGGCGTCGCCGCGCGCGGCACCCTGAGCCCCGGCCAGGCGGTGGGCACGGCCGACCTCGCCGTCGATCTCGCGCCGGACAAACCGTACGCCGCCTCGCTCGATATCGACAATTACGGCAATCGCTACACGGGCCGCTGGCGCTTCGGCGGCTCCGCGTCCGCCTACAACCTCGCGGGGCGCGGCGACACGCTGTCCGCGCGGGCGCTCGTCGCCCAGCGCGCGGACCTCGCCTACGGCCAGCTGGGCTACGACCTCCCGCTCACCGGCGACGGCTGGCGCGCCGGCGCGCTCGCCACCTACACCGACTACACCCTCGGCCGCGAGCTTTCGAACCTCGGCGCCACGGGCGAGGCCACGATCGGCACCGGGTACGTCCGCTATCCGCTGATCCGCTCGCGCCGCGGCAGCCTCTTCGCGCAGGCCGCCGTCGACTACAAGGACCTCGAGGACCGCGTCGATTCGGCCGGGTCGTTCAACCCGCGCAACCTGTGGCTCGGCTCGGTGAGCCTGTTCGGCAGCGCCCCCGATGCGGTGCTCGCGGGCGGCATCACCAGCGGCAGCGTCACGCTCGGCGCCGGCACCCTGGACATCGAGGACCCCACGGCGCTCGCCATCGACAGCGCCACCACCCGCGCCGACGGCAGCTTCCGCAAGCTCACGTATTCGCTGGTGCGCCTGCAGGACCTGGCGACGCGCTGGCAGGTCTACGCCGCCGTGTCGGGCCAGCTGGCAAGCCAGAACCTCGATCCGGTGGAGAAGTTCTCGTTGGGCGGTCCGTTCGGCGTGCGCGCGTACCCGACCGGCGAAGCGCCCGGCGACGAGGGGGTCCTGGGCACGCTGGAGCTGCGCTACGTCACGCCGGTGCCCGACACGCCGCTCGCCGCGCAGCTGGTGGCGTTTCTCGACTCGGGCTCGATCACGATCAACAAGAACCCGTTCGCGCCGCAGCCCAACCGGCGCACGCTCACGGGCGCCGGCGTCGGCCTCAACCTGTTCGGCTGGGAAGGGCTCGAGCTGCGGCTGAGCTACGCCTGGCGGCTCGGCTCGGAACCCGCGCTCACCGACGACAACGACACCTCCCGCGCCTGGGTGCAGCTGATCAAGTCCTTCTGAGCCGGCGCGGGCCCCGGCGCGCGCCTGTTCGATCACCCGATTTCCGCCGTATCGCTAGAATGGTCGGATGCAGCGCGCGCCCGGCCGGGCGCGGCCTTCTCGCGGAGCGGCGGACACATGGGATTCGGAGCGATCATCGTCGGCGACGAGATCATGCGCGGCAAGCGCCAGGACAAGCACATGCCCAAGGCCATCGAGCTGCTGGCGGCGCGCGGCCTGGAGCTCGCCTGGTGCCGCTACGTCGGCGACGATCCGGAGGTGATCACGCGCACGCTGCGGGAGACCTTCGCCGGCAGCGACGCGGTGCTGTCCTTCGGCGGCATCGGCGCGACGCCGGACGACGTCACCCGCCAGTGCGCGGCGGCGGCGCTCGGCGTGCCGCTGGAGCGGCACCCCGAGGCGATGGCGATCATCCTCGAGAAGTTCGGCGGTGAGGCCTATCCGAAGCGCGTGCTGATGACCGAGTTTCCCGCGGGCGCGGCCATCGTGCCCAACCCGTACAACCGCATTCCGGGCTTCAGCGTCCGCGAGCACTTCTTCTTTCCCGGCTTCCCGGAGATGGCGTGGCCGATGGCGGCGTGGGTGCTGGACACGCACTACGCGCACCTCTTTCATCCGGCGCCGAAGGTCGACCGGTCGATCCTGGTGCTGGACGCGCCCGAGAGCCAGCTGATCGACCTCATGGACGCGGTCAACGCGGCGCACCCCGGCGTCAAGGTCTACAGCCTGCCGAGCTTCCGCCCGGAAGGGCGCCGCATCGAGCTCGGCGTGCGCGGCCCGGCGGCCGCCGCGGAGCCCGCGCTCGGGCAGCTCAAGGCCGGCGTCGCCGCGCTCGGCTTCGCCTTCCAGGATGTCGGCTGAGCAGTAGAATTTCCCGATGGATCCCGTGACCCGAATCGTTCACGCGGGGCAGGAGGCGGACGCCGCGTATCGCAGCGTGACGGCTCCGATCTACCAGACCTCCACGTTCCGCTTCGCCGACGTGGGCCGCAACGCGGGCTTCGAGTACTCGCGCATCGGCAACCCGACCCGCGCGGCGCTCGAGGGGCTGCTGGCCGAGCTGGAAGGCGGCGCCGGCGCGGTCGCCGCGGCGAGCGGCATGGCGGCGATCTCGATCGCGCTGTCCGTGCTGGAGGGCGGCGCCCACATCCTGTGCACGCGCGATTGCTACGGCGGCACCTACCGGCTGCTCGCCCATCTGCAGCGCCAGCGCAAGCTGGAGACGACCTTCGTCGATCTGAGCGACGCCGCCGCCCGCGACGCGGCGCTCACGCCGGGCACGCGGGCCGTCTGGGTCGAGACGCCGTCCAACCCGCTGCTCAGGATCACGGACCTCGCCGAGGTGGCGGCGTTCGCCCGCGCCCACGACCTGCTGCTGATCGTCGACAACACGTTCCTTTCGCCGCTCGGCCAGCGGCCGATCGATTTTGGCGCCGACCTGGTGGTGCACTCCACCACCAAGTACCTGAACGGCCACGCCGACGTCGTGGGCGGCGCGGTGGTCGCGCGCACGGAGGAGCTCGCGCGCCAGATCCAGTTCGCCGTGAAGACCGGCGGCGCGGTACAGGCGCCGTTCGACGCCTGGCTCACGCTGCGCGGGATGAAGACCCTGGCGCTGAGGCTCGCGCAGCACCAGGCCAACGCGCAGGCGGTGGCGGCGTTTCTCGACGCCCACCCCAAGGTGGAGCGGGTTCATTACCCCGGGCTGGCCGACGATCCGGGGCACGCGCTGGCGCGCGCGCAGCAGCGCGGGTTCGGCGGCATGGTGTCGTTCGCGGTGCGCGGCGGGCTGGAGGCCGCGCACGAGGCGATGCGGCGGGTCCGGCTGTTCGCGCTGGCGGAGTCGCTCGGCGGCGTGGAGTCGCTGATCGGGCATCCCGCCACCATGAGCCACGCGGCGATGCCGCCGCAGCACCGTCGCGACGTCGGCATCCCCGATCACCTGCTGCGGCTGTCGGTCGGCATCGAGGCGGCGGACGATCTGCTCGACGACCTGGCGCAGGCGCTGGGTTAGGGTAATCTTCGCCGCGGAGACGCAGAGGCGCTGAAAAAGCTCTTTCTCTGTGTCTCTGCGGTGAAAAAAAGGATCTGCACGATGAAGCGATGGCTGGCAGCAGCGGCGATGGCTGGCGCGACGACCGTGGCGGCGGAGCCGCTGCCGCTGTTCGACGCCCACCTGCACTACAACCGCGAGGCCTGGGCGGAGATGCCGCCGGCGCAGGCGCTGCGGCTGATCGAGCAGGCCGGCATCCGCCGCGCCGTGGTCTCGTCGACGCCCGACGAGGGCACGCTCAAGCTGCACGCGCTGGCGCCGGATCGCATCGTCCCGGTCCTGCGCCCCTACCGCACCGACGCCGACCGCGCCACCTGGTACCGCGACCCGGCCATCGTCGATTACCTGGAGCAGCGCCTGCGAGGCGGCGTGCACCGCGGCATCGGCGAGTTCCACGTGCACGGCGAAGCCGCCGACACCGACGTCGTGCGGCGCATCGTCGAGCTGGCGGTCGCGCGCGACCTCGTGCTCTACGCCCACTCGGACGAGCGCGCCGTGGAGATCCTGTTCGCCAAGGATCCGCGGGCACGGGTGCTGTGGGCCCACGCCGGCATGAGCTCGGAGCCGGACGCGGTCGGTCGAATGCTGGAGCGCTTCCCGAACCTGTGGGTGGAACTGTCGATCCGCGGCGACGTTGCGCCCGCCGGCAGCCTCGATCCGCGGTGGCGCGCGCTGTTCGAGCGTCACCCGGACCGCTTCCTGTACGGCACCGACACCTACGTCACGTCGCGCTGGCAGGAGCTGCCCGGCATCGCGGACGCGGCACGGCGCTGGCTCGGCCAGTTGCCGCCGGAGCTGAGCCGCCGGATCGCTTACGAGAACGGCGCGCGGCTGTTTCCTCCCCGCTGAAGCTGACCCGCCGCCGCGTGTCCGAACAGCCGTCAGCCGGCGGCGCGGTGATCGAAACGCCCATCGCGCAGGAACGCGATCACCTGTCGCGCCGCCTCGCGCGAGAACAGCATCTCGGTGTGGTTCACCTTCAGCACGATGGTGTCGGTGGCGTCGGGGACCACCGCTTCAGAGACGGCCACCATGCCGTCGTGCGGCCGCGGCAGCCCCGGCGCCAGCAGGCCACCGCCGACGCCGCGCGAGCCGATGACGACGCCGAGCGCATTGCGGCCGTCCCATCGCGGCCGATCCGCCAGCATGCCGGTGCGGATGCTCTCGCCCAGCAGGTAGCGCGTCGGCCCGAAGCGTCCCAGCAGGCGGGCGACGTGGCTGCCGAGGTAGGGCGTGCCCATCAGGACGACCCGGCCGAAGCGCGGGTCGGCGTGCCGCTCAATGAGCCGCAGCACCAGCAGTCCGCCCAGGCTGTGCCCCACCAGGTGGATCGGGCCCGCGACCGGCGCCAGCGCGGCGAAAAGCCGGTCGGCGTTGTCGCTCAAGGTCCGCGTGAAATCGCCGTAGACGTGCCGGCGGACGCGGAACCCGGCGTCCGCCAGGCGCGCGTCCAGGCGGCTCAGGATCCACGCCGGCAGGTGCACGCCGGGCGCCAGCACCACCGTGGCGGCGCCTTCAGCCATCGCCGCGCCGGGGGCGGACGCCGGACAAAAAAACGGGGACGAGTGGCTTCTCGTCCCCGCAGGTGGGTCGGCACGCGCTCCCAGGGAGGTTGAGGCTGGGAGTGGCTATGCGCCAGGTGCCGATAAACCGGTCGGTCAAGCGGTCTTCAGTTGTTCGATCGTCGTGTGCTGGAACAGCCTCCACTGCGAGTCCACTTCCTGCTTGAGCTTGACGCTGTACAGCGTCAGCGGCAGCGCGGAGCTCTTGTCGAATTCGGCGCCGGCCTCCACGCCCACGCGGGCGATGTCCGCCGGGTTGTCGTAGCGGTTGTAGGCCTGCAGCATCGCGCCCAGCGCGTACTCGTTGCCCGAGCCGATGGCCCAGAATTTGTGGTACTCGAACACCTCGCGCATCGAATACACCGCGAAGATGCCGTTGGGATTGGCGATCAGCGCCGTGATCTGGCTCGATTCGTACGGGTCTTCCTCGTCCTCGTTGGGATTGAGGAAATGCTCCTCTTTCAGGATCGGGTGGATCCGGCGAAACGACTCGAAAATCTCGGTCTTGGTGCCCAGCCGCAGGTTGGGGGTCGCGCGAAACACGCTCTCCAGCACCAGGTGGTGTGCCGCACTGCCGCAGATGCCGACGTAGGACTCGCCGTACTTGAGCACCTTGTCGTGGGACGCATCGTTGTGCGCGGCCAGGCGCGTGCCGCCGAACGTCGTCAGCGAGTCGGCGGCGATGGCGGCATAGCCGTTTTTCTTAACGATGGCGATCGTGGTCATTTACCGTTCCGGAGTTTCGGGGGCCTTTTCGGCGGCTTCCCGGACGGGAGGGCCGTGTTTTCCGATCAGGCGACGAACGTATTTTATCAAAGCGCCACCCCCCAGAAACCGGGCGGTTTTTTACCCGGGCCGGGAACTAATAAAAAACTTCAGCCAAGCCAAAGAGTTACTTAGTGGCCCAGGTTTTGCTTAAGCGGCGAAAAATCACGGTTCCCGGCGGGCTGGGAACGCGGCCGGAGCGTGTCGGATTCGTGAAAATCCCAACTTTCAGGATGTTACGTCGAAATCTTGACGCTCCGGCGCTTCCGAGAGTGAACTTGCGTAAAAACAAGGGGTTGGCCTGAGGGGCGGCGTCGCCCCCGGCCGCGAGCCAGCCTAGCGCCGGCGCGCGAGGGTCAGCCCGTCGCCGATGGGAACCAGGCTCAGGTCGACGCGCTCGTCGCCGGCGACATGACGGTTGAATGCGCGGATCGCCTCGGTGTTGGGATCGCGGTTGCCGGGGTCAGCGACGCGCCCGTACCAGAGCGTGTTGTCCACCGCGATCAGTCCGCCGCGGCGCACCAGACGCAGGCAGCGCTCGTAGTAGGCCGGGTAGTTGTCCTTGTCGGCGTCGATGAACGCGAAGTCGTAGCGGTCCGCCTCGCCGTCGGCGAGCAGCGCGTCCAGCGTCTCCAGCGCCGGCGCGAGGCGCAGGTCGACGCGGTGCGCAACGCCGGCGCGCTCCCAGTAGCGGCGGGCGATGCCGGTCCACGCCTCGCTCACGTCGCAGGCGACGATGCGGCCGTCCTCGGGCAGGGCGAGCGCGACGCACAGGCTGCTGTAGCCGGTGTAGACGCCCACCTCGAGGCAGCGCCGCGCGCCCATCAGGCGCACCAGCAGCGCCATGAACTGGCCCTGCTCCGGAGAGATCTGCATCCGCGCCAGCTCGTCCGCCGCGGTCTCCCGGCGCAGCTCGGCGAGCAGCGGCGGCTCGCGCACCGACACCGACGCGAGATAGTCGTAAAGCCGCTGGTCGAGCGTTAAGGTTTTGGTGGACATCGTCCGGGGATTATAGACTTGGGCCTGCGAGCGACCCGCCGACGGGCGCCGCGCCCGACTCCCGACCGCCATGTGCCAGCTGCTGGGGATGAACGCCAACGTCCCCACCGAAATCCGCTTCTCGTTCGAAGGCTTCAGCCGCCGCGGCGGAGCCACCGACCACCACCGCGACGGCTGGGGCATTGCGTTCTTCGAGGGCGAAGGCGCGCGGCTGTTCATCGATTCCCGGGCCACCGTCGATTCCCCGGTCGCGGACTTCGTGCGCAGCTACCCGATCCACTCGCTCAACGTCATCGCCCACATCCGGCGCGCCACGCGCGGGCCGGTCGCGCTGGTGAACACGCACCCCTTCATGCGCGAGCTGTGGGGGCGCTACTGGGTGTTCGCCCACAACGGCACCCTGAAGGAGTTCTCGCCGCGCCTGCAGGGCCGCTACCGGCCGGTGGGGCAGACCGACTCCGAACTCGCCTACTGCTGGATCCTGGAGTCGCTGCGGCGGCTGTACCCGCGCCAGCAGCCCTCGCTCACGGAGCTCCACGGTGCGCTGCGCGATGCCGCGCGCGAGCTCGCCGGCTTCGGCGTGTTCAACTTCCTGCTGTCGAACGGCGACGTCCTGTTCGCCCACTGCTCGGACAACCTCTGGTACCTCGTGCGCAAGGCGCCGTTCGGCACCGCGCACCTGGTGGACGAGGACATGACGCTCGATTTCAGCACGCTGAACGCGCCTCACGAGCGCATCGCCATCATCGCGACGCAGCCGCTCACCGACAACGAGGCCTGGATCCGCTTCGCGCCCGGGGAGCTGAAGGTCTTTCGCCAGGGCGACGCCGTGCCGCTCTGACGGCGGGGCCGCGGCTCAGCCGCCGCATGGCTCGGCCACGACGGCCGCGGCGCGCGGCACGCGCTCGAGCCGCCACGCCTCCAGCGCCCACTGCCAGAAGGTGCCGACGCTGGCGTCCTCGAGGCCGGCCGGCGGCGGGTGGCCGAGGAAGCGCATTGCGCGCGCGAGCGCCTGCACCGGGCGGGCCGGATCGAGCGCGGCGGCGCGCGTCTGCTTGGAGAGCTTTTCGCCGCCGGCGTTGACCGCCACCGGCAGGTGCACGTAGCGCGGCGTCGGCACGCCCAGCAGCCGCTGCAGCAGGATCTGCCGCGGCGTCGAGTGCAGCAGGTCGGCGCCGCGCACCACGTCGGTGATCCCCTGCAGCGCGTCGTCGACCACGACGGCGAGCTGGTAGGCGACGATGCGGTCGGCGCGGTAGATGACGAAGTCCCCCACGGCGCCCGCCACGTCCTGCCGAACCTCGCCCTGCAGCGGGTCCGTGAATGCGATCGGCGCGGCGCCTGCCGTGAGAACGCGAATGGCGCGCGGCCGCCGGCCGTGCGGCAGGCCGTCCCGGCAGGTGCCGGGATACACGGGACCCTCGAGGCCGGCGACGGCGGAATCGGCGATCTCGCGGCGCGAGCACGCGCACGGAAACGCGGCGCCGGCATGGGTCAGCCGGTGCAGCGCGGCGTGGTAGGCGTCGCCGCGCTCGCTCTGGGTCGCGACGGGGCCGTCCCAGGCGAGCCCGCAGGCGTCCAGCGCGCGCAGGATCGCGTCGCGGGCGCCCGGCTGCTCGCGCGGGCGATCGAGGTCCTCCATCCGCAGCAGCCAGGCGCCGCCGCGCGTGCGCGCTTCGAGATAGCTGCCGACGGCCGCCACCAGCGAGCCGAAATGCAGCGCTCCGGTGGGCGACGGCGCAAAGCGGCCGCGATAGACCGCGGAGGTCGTCGGAGCTTCGGGATCGCGGGTCACGCCGCGAGTGTACCGGGTCTGCGGCGGGCCGCAGAGCCGCCGGCGCGGTCGCGCCGGTCAGGCTATTTCTTGCACGGGTACGCGGCGATCAGGCCGCTGGTGACGAGCGCGTGCGCGCGGTCGTTGAGCTTGTCCGGATGCTGGTTCAGGTAGCCGCTGACCGCGCCGACGATCTGCGCGTTGGTGGTGCCGCCGGGGACGCAGAAGAGGATGCCGTCGAAGACGTCCTTCACCGCGATCACGTAGCCGGCGTAGAGGCCGGCGTTGAAGCCCGCGTTCGCGGTGTAGTCGTCGGCCCACTTTTTCAGCGCCAGCCCGTCGTACGCGCTCGACGGCGCGGCGTGCGCCGTCAGCGCGATCACCATCGCGCTGGCGACGGCCCCCAGCGTTGCCTTCACTCCATCGACTCCCGACCCCTGCCCCCCAAGCCTTCGTATGGATTCTTTTGGTGTGTTTCTCTGGAAATAATACCGGTTAGGCCCGGTCCCGAATGTAAAATCTTAGCTTGCGGTGCGGCATCGAATGCCGCCTGCGCGGCGACGGGCAACGCCGTCGGCGTCGGCCTGCGGGCGTCGCGCGCCGGCCTCTGCCGCCGCCCGCGCCGCACGGTTGGATTGTTAAAATCCGTCAATCGCGGCGAGGGCCGTTGCCGTCGCTTCCCATCCATCCAATAACAAGGAGAGTACGCATGAAGTCACGCGCCGCCGTTGCGCACCAAGCGGGCGCACCGCTTGTCATTGAAACCGTGGAGCTGGACGGTCCGCGCGAGGGCGAGGTGCTGGTGGAGATCAGGGCCACCGGCATCTGCCACACGGACGAGTTCACGCTCTCGGGGGCGGACCCCGAGGGGCTGTTTCCGGCGATCCTCGGGCACGAGGGCGCGGGGGTGGTGGTGGACGTGGGTCCGGGGGTGAAGTCGCTCAAGAAGGGCGACCACGTGATCCCGCTCTACGTGCCGGAGTGCCGGCAGTGCGAGTACTGCACTTCGGGCAAGACCAACCTGTGCCAGGCGATCCGCGTCACGCAGGGTCAGGGGCTGATGCCGGACGGATCGAGCCGCTTTCGGCTTGGCAAGGACAAGCTCTTTCACTACATGGGCACCTCCACGTTCTCGAACTACACGGTGGTGCCGGAGATCGCGCTGGCGAAGATCCGC
>CAZGTK010000016.1:0-15803 GCA_964528415.1 uncultured Burkholderiales bacterium
AAGGCAAGGGCAACAACGGCTACAACGCCCAGACCGGCGAGTACGGCGACCTGGTGGAGATGGGCGTCATCGACCCGACCAAGGTCACGCGCTCGGCGCTGCAGAACGCCGCGTCGATCGCCGGCCTGATCCTGACCACCGACGCCATGGTGGCGGAGCTGCCGAAGGAAGAGAAGGCGAGCGCCGCCGCTGGCGGCATGGGCGGGATGGGCGGCATGGACTACTGATCCGCCGTCCCGCCGTCACGAAAAGCCCCGCGCGAGCGGGGCTTTTTTTCTCAAGGCGTCCGCGAGGGCCCGCCTACTCGCCGTGGATGATCAGCATCGGCACCCTGGCGAGCCGCAGCAGTTCCTCCACCACGCTGCCCATGATCATGTAGTTGAAGCCGGTGCGGCCGTGGGTGCCGATGACGATCAGCGTCGCGCCCCAGCGCTCGGCCTCGTCCTCCATCACCTTCGCCACGCGCTCGCCCTGCGCGTTGAGCAGGCCGGTCTCGGCCGCGACGCCGGCGGCCGCGGCCTTCTGCGCCGCCTTCGCCAGCACCGCCTCGCCGGCGGCCTTGAGCTTCTGCTCCACTTCCTTCACGTCGACCACGTCCTCGAGCTCGTCAAAGCGGAAGAAGTGGGCGTTGACGGCGTGGACCACGCGCAACTGTGAGCCCATGACCTTCCCCAGCCGGATGGCCTCGTCGAGCGCGCGGTGCGCGACCTCGCTGCTGTCGACGGGAACCAGGATCTTCTCGTACATGGCGGTGCTCCTCTGCGGACAAAATGGCCACGGCAGCCGCGCCGCGGCCCCGTCTGTGCGCACTGTAGGCGCGCGACCGGTCGCGGGGTTTGATGCAGGTCAAGGCGCGCCCGCCGACGCGCGTCGCGTTGCGCCGCCCGCGCGCGATGGTCCACAATTCGGGCTGGTCCGGTCGGACCGCCCCAGCCCCTTTTCGAGGATGCCCCGATGAGCCGAGGCCCCTTCCTGTCGCGTCCGCGCCGCCGGCTGCTCGCCGTGCTGGCCGCTGCCGGCGTCACGCTGCCGGCGCTGCCCCTGCTGATCCGCGAAATGATGGCGGCGGGAACCTTGCCCGGCGGCAAGGGCATCGTGCGCCTGGAAGGCGACGTGCGCGTGAACGGCAAGCCCGCGGCGGTCGGCCAGACGGTGCGCGCCGGCGACGTGGTCGAAACGGGCCGTGACGGGCAGACCGTTTTCGTCATCGGCGAGGACGCCTTCCTGCTGCGCGCCGCGAGCCGCCTCGAGCTGCAGGGGGACAACCTCGTCGTCAACGGGCTGCGAATCTTGACCGGCAAGCTGCTGTCGGTATTCGGCAAGGGGCGCAAGCTGGTGGTCACCTCCACCGCCACCGCCGGCATCCGCGGCACGGGCCTCTACGTCGAGGCCGATGCGCAGAAGAGCTACATCTGCACGTGCTACGGCGAGGTCCAGCTCGGCGCGACCGACGACCCGGCCGCCACGGAAGTGGTGCGGACCACCCACCACGACCAGCCGCGCTACATCTACGCCAAGGACAGCGGCCGCACGGGCGCGCAGCTCATCGCCAGGGCGCCCGTCATCAACCACACCGACGAGGAGCTGATCATGCTGGAGTCGCTGGTCTGGCGCTCACCGCCCTTCGTCGATTCAGGCTACAAGCCCGGCCGCTACTGACGCGCCGTACGCCGGAGCCGAACGAGCGCACAATGCCCATGCCGGAAGCCGAAACGAACATCGCCGCGCCCGCCGCCCGGCGCCCGTGGTACCGCAGCCGCTGGCTGATCGGCGGCGTCGCCGCGCTGCTGGTCTACGCCGCCCTCGGGTTCCTGCTGGTGCCGTACCTGGTGCGGCACTACGTCCCGAAGATCGCGGCCGAATCCTTCCAGCGCCAGGCGTCGATCGGCGAGGTACGCTTCAACCCGTTCGTGTTCAGGCTCGAGGCGAACGACTTCGCGTTCCGCGAAGCCGATGGCGCCGGCATCGTCGGCTTTCAGCGCCTGATCGTCGACTTCGAGCTCACGAGCCTGTTTCGCTGGGCGTGGACGTTCGCCGAGATCCGCATCGAGCAGCCGGTGGTCGATCTCGTCGTCGGCGCGGACGACCGCCTCAACCTGGCCAAGGTGCTCGACGCGCTGCCGCCCGCGGACCCGAACGAGGCCGCGCAACCAGGCCCGCCGCCGCGGGTGGTGATCCAGCACGCCGCGATCGGCGGCGGCAAGGTGAGCTTCACCGACCGCTCCAACCCGACGCCGGCCACCGCCGTCGTCGAGCCCATCGACCTCGAGCTCACGAACATCTCGACGCTGCCCGACCGGCGCGGGCCCTACGAGGTTGCCGCGCAGCTGCCGGGCGGGGGCACCGTCGCCTGGCAGGGCGAGGTGTCGCTGCACCCGGTCGCCTCCAGCGGAACGGTTCGGGTCGACGGCTTCAAGCCGGCGACCGCGTGGAAGTTCGTGCAGGACCGCGTGCGGCTCGCCGAGCCGGCGGGCAGCGTGGACATCGCCGTCACCTACCGGTTCGGCTACGTGTCGGGCGTGACGACCCTGACCGCCGAGCCGATCAAGGTGGCGGTCACCGGGCTCGCCGTGACCGAGGAAGGCGGCGCCGCGCCGATCCTCGAGCTCGCCGCGATCGAGGTGCCGGGCGCGCGCTTCGATCTCGCCGCGCGTGAACTGGTGGTGCCGGAACTCACGATCCGCGACGGACGCGCGGCGGCCAGCGTGGCGGCGGACGGCGCCGTCAACTGGGCCACGCTCGTGAAGACGACGGCAGCCGCCGAACCCGCTGCGGCGGAGCCGGCGCCGGCGACGGCGGGCGCGCCGTGGAAAGTGCGCGTCGAATCGCTCAAGCTCGACAACGTCGCGCTGGATTACCGCGACGCGAGCCGCACCGTGCCGATCCGCATCACGGCCGGATCGAGCGCGGTATCGCTGGCCGCCACCGCGGAAACCGGCGGCGCGTCGCCGAAGGTCGTGGTGGATAACCTGGCCGCGAACCTCGGCGAAATCGCGTGGACCGAAGCCGAGAACGGGGCGTCGCTGATGACGATCCAGAGCGTCGCCGCCGAGGGCGGGCGGGTCACGCTGGCGGAGCGCGAAGTGAAAGTGGCGCGCGTCGCCGTGACGGGCGGGGCTCTCGAACTCAAGCGCGCGTCCGACGGCTCGATCCGCTACCTCACGGTGCTCGGCGCCGGCGACCAGGGCAAGGTGCGGCGGGAGATCAAGGAGGCGGGCGAAGCCGCCGCGGCGGAGGGGCGCCCCTGGAAGTTCGCGCTCGACGAACTGGCGCTGTCCGATTTTCAGGTGGGCCTCGTGGACGAAGGCACCGAGCCGGCGGTGCGCTACGACCTGCAGGATGTCGGCGTCACGGTGAAGGACGTGGTCAACGACGGCAAGACGCCGGTCAAGGTCGACGCCAGGCTGCAGGTCAAGCAGGGCGGCAGCGTCAGCGCCAGTGCGACGGCGGCGCTCACCGGCGATTCCGCCGACGCGCAGGTGAAGCTCGCGCGCGTGACGCTCGCCCCGCTCGCGCCGCTGGTGACGCGCTTCACCACGCTGAAGCTGGAATCCGGCGACGTCTCCGGCACCACCAGGGTCACGTACCGCGCCAGCAAGGGCGCGCCCGCGATCCGCGCGACGGGCGCGGTGGCCGTGGGCAACCTGCGCCTGACCGAGGCGGACACGGGCGAGCGCTTCCTCGCCTGGAAGGCGCTGTCCGCCAACGGCGTCGATTTCCGGCTCGGGCCGGACCGGCTGGCGATCGAGGAGGTACGGCTGCTCGAGCCCGGCGCCAAGATCGTCGTTTTCAAGGACCGCAGCGTGAATCTCGCCAACGTGCGGAAGCGCGGGGACGCAGCGGGCGCCGCGCAGGCGCCGGCGCAGCCGTCCGCGCAAGCCGGCGCCGCCCCCTTCCCCGTCAGCGTCGAGCGGGTCCGCGTCGAGAACGCCACCGTGGACTTCGCCGACCTGAGCCTGGTGCTGCCGTTCGCGACGCAGGTGCAGGAGTTCAAGGGCGCCGCGACCGGGATTTCCTCCGATCCGGCGAGCCGCGCGTCGCTCCAGTTCACCGGCCGCGTCGGCGAGTTCGGCGAGGCGGCCGTCGACGGCAGCCTGGCGCCGTTCGCGCCGAAGCAGTTCACCGACATCGGCGTCGTCTTCCGCAACGTGGCGATGACGCCGCTCTCGCCCTACAGCGCCACCTTCGCCGGGCGCAAGATCGCCTCGGGCAAGCTCAACCTCGATCTGCAGTACCGGATCGAGAACAGCCAGATGCTGGGCGAGAACAAGGTGGTGCTCGAGCAGTTCACGCTCGGCGAGAAGGTGGAGAGCCCGGACGCGGCCAACCTGCCGCTCGACCTCGCCGTCGCGCTGCTCACGGACAGCGAGGGCAGGATCGACGTCGCCGTGCCGGTGAGCGGCAACGTCGACAACCCCGAGTTCAGCTACGGCCACGTCGTCTGGCAGGCGATCGTCAACGTCATCACCAAGATCGTGACCGCGCCGTTTCGCGCGCTCGGCGCGGCGCTGGGCGGCGACGCCGAGAATCTCGGCACGATCGTGTTCCAGCCGGGCCGTTCCGAGCTGGCGCCGCCCGAGCGCGAGAAGCTCGTCAAGGTCGCGGACGCGCTCGCCAAGCGCCCGCAGCTCAAGGTGGTGGCGAACGGCGGTATCGACCCGGCCGTGGACGGACCCGCGATCAAGGAGCGCAACGTGCGCCTCGCGCTGGCGCAGAAGCTCGGGGTCAAGCTCGCTCCCGGCGAGGACCCGGGACCGGTCGCCTTCGACAACGCCAAGACGCAGCGCGCGCTGGAGGCGTTCGCGACCGAGCGCGGCGGCGACCAGGCGCTGGCGGGATTCCAGGCCGCGTTCGAGAAGAAGGCCGGCCGAGCCGCGAAGCGCGTGAACCCGGCGTTGGCGCTCGTCGGGCAGGCGAGCGAGGATCGCGAGTTCTACACCGCGTTGTTCGCCCACCTCGTCGAGACGGCGCCCGAACCGGAAGCGGAGCTGAAGGCGCTGGCGGAGAGCCGCCGGGCGGCGCTGGTCGAGGCGCTGACGGCGAAGGCGGGGCTCGACCCGAAGCGCGTGACGGCGGGCAAGGCCGAGACGGTGGAGGCCAAGAACAAGGCCGTGCCGTCGAAGCTCGGGCTGGAGCCGGTCGCGGCGGGCGCCTAGCGCGTCAGTTCGGGCAAGCGCGCGCGCTGTCCGCCGTGTCGCAGACGGTGACTCTGTTGAGGTAGTCGACCCAGGCGTCGAGGTCCGCCCTGGGCACCGGCTGCGTGCCGGACTGGAACGGCGCGCCGCGCCAGGACCGGTAGGCGATGTAGAGCGCATCGCGGCCCTGGATCACCTTGTACAACGTGATCTCGCCCTTGCCGGTCTTGGCGTAGCGCGTGCAGAACTGGGTCATCAGCGCCGCCGGCTGGCCGTTGACCGTCGCCGACCTGATCGGCGTCACCGCGACATCGTCGCAGACCTTCTTGGCCTCCACGGCGATGCGCTCCAGGTAGCGCTCCACCGAAACGTTGCGCGCGCCGACGAAGGTCTGCGACGTCACCATCTGGGTCCAGTCGTCGACGCTCTCCGCCGCCGGCACGAACTCCATCATCGTGAGCTTCGGCTGCGAGGTGCTGAACACCATCTTCCAGCCGGCAGGCCTGGGCACGATGAAGCGCTCCTCGGCGGCGGCCGGCGCGGCGAGCGCGAGCGCCGCCGCCAGGGCTGCGATCGGGGCAGCGCGACGCCTCGTTTTCGAGTTGAAAACCATCGCATCTCCCGGCGGGTCCGCGGGTCGCCGGCGCCGCCCGGGAAAGGCGGGCCGCCCTCCGATCCGACGGAGCACCGACGGCTCCAGGGCCGTCAAGGGCGAATGTGGCCCAGCCGCCCGCCGGCGTCAACCACGCCCGTGGCGGCGCCGCCGCGCAGCGCCGGCGCCGCCACGGGTGTAAAATCGCGCCGGCACAGGGAAGGCGCCATGGCAGGCTACGAATCCGACGTCACGCGGTTCATCCGCGAGCTGATCCAGAAGAACCCGGACATCGCCGAGGACCAGCGGCGCGCGCGCGCCCGCTGGTGGGACCGGCCGGTCGATCTCGACGAGCAGCGCCGCTACCGCGAAGCGCGCGTTCCCGTGCGCGGCTACTACTACTATCCGCTGCCCGAGCCGGTCGAGGGCGGCGCGTCCTCGCCCCTCGAAAAGCCCGCCGACGACAAGGCCGGCGCCTGAGCCCGCGCCCGCGCGGGGCCGAGCTAGCGCCGCGCGACCAGATTGAGCACGTAGTCGCCGCGCACCACGGTGAACGCGAGCGTGCGCGAAGCGGCGGCGAGCGCCTGCTGCAGGGCCCTGACGCCGGTGACACGCTGCTGGTTGACCGCGACGACAATGTCACCCTGCCGCAGCCCGTAGTTCCAGGCGGTGCTGCCCTGCTCCACCGCCACCACGCCGACGCCCTGGCCGCGGCCACGCCGCTCGACGTCGGCCAGCCGCGCGCCCGGCAGCGCCGCCAGGGTCGCGCCCTCGCCGCCCGCCGGCGCCACCTCGCCGATTCGCGCGCGCAGCTGGCGCGGGCGGCCCTCGCGCAGCACGTCCAGCACGACGTCCTCGCCCACCGGCACCAGCGCGAGCTTGTTGCGCACGTCCGCCGACCCGCGCACGGGCTTGCCGTCGATGGCGACGATCACGTCGCGCTGGCGGATGCCGGCGGCCTCGGCCGGCGACTGGGCCACCACGTCCACGACCACCGCGCCGTCCGCCTCCCTGAGCCCCAGCGCCTTCGCCAGGTCCGGCGTCACGTCCTGCGCGGTGATGCCGAGGCGGCCGCGCCGGACCTCGCCGTAGCGGACCAGCTGGTCCATCACCTTGCGCGCCATGTTGCTGGGCACGGCAAAGCCGATGCCGATGTTGCCGCCCTGGGGCGACAGGATGGCGGTGTTGATGCCCACCAGCTCGCCGCGCAGGTTCACCAGCGCGCCGCCGGAGTTGCCGGGGTTGATCGAGGCGTCGGTCTGGATGAAATCCTCGTAACCCTCGACGTTGATGCCGCCGCGGCCCAGCGCGCTGACGATGCCCGAGGTGACGGTCTGGCCGAGCCCGAACGGGTTGCCGATCGCAACGACGTAATCGCCCACCGCCAGCGAGTCGGAGTCGCCGAAACGCAGGGCCTGGAGGTTCTCGCCGCCTTCCACCTTGAGCAGCGCGATGTCGGTGCCGGGATCGCTGCCGATCAGCTTCGCCTGCAGCCGCTGGCGATCCTTCGTCAGCACGAGGATCTCCTCGGCCGTCCTCACCACGTGGTGGTTGGTCACGACGTAGCCCTTGCCGGCGTCGATGATGACGCCGGAGCCGGCGCTGACCTGGGGCCGGCGCTGCTGCTCCGGGATGTTGAAGAAGCGGCGGAAGAACGGGTCCTGCAGCAGCGGGTTGTCGCTCTCCGGGCTGCGCGAGATCACGGCGATATTGACGACCGACGGCGTAACCCGCGCCAGCATCGGCGCCAGCGTCGGCAGCTGCTCGGCCAGCTGCGCCGCCGGGGGCGCGGCGCTCGACGGCGCGGCGGCGGCGAGCGCCGTCGCCGCGACGAGAATTCGAAGAATGCGCATCGGCTCTTGCTCCCCGGTAACCTGATGGGTATGTTGGGCGCGCGCCGCCCGGGTTCAAGGCGACGGCGCCGACGTTTGTTTACACGGTCTTTGCAAAGTTTAACGAAGCGCTGAACGCCTTGCCCGGCGGCCGCACGAGCCGCTGACGCCGGGCGGCACATTGCGACGCCGATCGATGGGACGATTTTCCCGCTGGTGGGGCGACGACGCGCCCAGCGTGCAGGTGAGCGAGAAGGACGGCGTGCGCTCGCTGCACCTGGGCTCGGAGCGCGTGCAGAGCGCGCTGCGCGTCGACGCGCCCGAGTGCCTCGAGCTGGCGTATACGCGGGCGATGATGGGCTTTCTGCTGTTCCGCCCCGACCCGGCGGACGCGCTCGTGATCGGCTTGGGCGGCGGCTCCCTGGCGCGTTTCATCCACGCGCGGATGCCCGGGACGCGCACGGTCGCCGTGGAGATCCTGCCCGAGGTGGTGACCGCCGCGCGCCTGCTGTTCGGGCTGCCGCCCGACGACGAGCGCCTGCGCGTGGAGCTGGGCGACGGCGCGGCGTTCGTCGCCGCCCACCCGGGCTCCGCCGATGTCATCCTGCTCGACGCCTACGACGACCGCTGCCCGGCGCCGGCGCTCGCGAGCGAGGCGTTCTACGCCGAGGCCCGCCGCGCCCTGCGGCCGGGCGGCGCCCTGGTGGTCAATTACCTGGGGGACGACCGCCGGCTCGACGCCCACCTGACGGCGCTGGAGGCGGTGTTCGACGGCCGCGTGGTGCTGGCGCAGCCGGAGCCGAAGAGCAACGTGATCGCGTTCGCGCTGCGCGACGGGCCCGACGCCCTCGCCTGGGAGGAGCTCAAGCGGCGCGCGGCGGCGCTGGATCAGCGCTACGGCCTCGGATTCGGGGATCTACTGCGGAGCTTCAGGGACCTGAACGCCCATTCGGCGCGGCTGCTGCGACTTGCCCCGCCCCGTCCCGGCGCCGCCAACGGTCGGCGGCAAAAAGGCCCGGGACGCTTCAGAGGAGACTAGCGCCCGCCCCGGCGGAGGCGGGATGGATCTCAGTGGCAGACGACGGGCTGCGTGAGCAGCCCTTCGAACTCGCCGAGGAACTCGTCCATGTACTCCTGCGAGGTGTTCTCCGAGAGCAGGTGCTCCATCGACACCCGCAGGGTGGACGCGATCTCGCCGGTCAGGAACACGCCGCGGCGCGTCTGGCGGTCGATGACCTCCAGGCCGCACTGGACCGGGTACTCCACCACGTAGTAATTCGCGCTGCTATATACGACCATCATATGGCCCTCCCCGGAAGCCTCCAGGCTTCCACCCCATAACGCTCGCGCTTGCCCCAAGCTGGCGCTGACTATTTCCACCGATGCCTCCTGACGGCTTTTTCTGGCCCGCGCGGCCGAAGCCGCGCTCGGGAAGGATTCCGCAAAGACCGTGCCAGCCGGCCCCGGCGGCAGGGGGCCGCCGCGGGTCCGGCACGACCCGGCGACTCGGGTAAAATAAGCCGTTACTCATGTTTGACCGTCCCGTCGTCTTCGTCGATCTCGAAACCACCGGCGCCAGCGCGGCGCACGACCGCGTCACCGAGGTCGGCGTCGTCGAGGTGGACCGGGGCCGCCTGGTCGGCGAATGGAGCACCCTGGTCAACCCTGAAACCAGCATTCCCCCGGCGATCCAGGCACTTACGGGAATCACGAACGCTATGGTGGCGACCGCGCCCACCTTCGAGGAACTGGCGGCCGACCTCCTCGAACGCCTCGAGGGGCGCTTGTTCGTGGCCCACAACGCGCGCTTCGACTACAGCTTCCTGCGCGAGGAGTTCAGGCGCCTGGGTCGGCGCTACACCGCGCCCGTGGTGTGCACGGTCAAGCTCTCGCGCAAGTTGTATCCCGGGCACCGGCGCCACAATCTCGACAGCCTGATCGAGCGGCACGCTCTGGGGTGCGCGGATCGTCACCGCGCCCTGGGCGACGCCCGCGTGCTGTGGGAATTCGTTCAGCGCGTGTACGCCGAGAAGGATCCGGGGCTGATCGAGGCCGCGATCGCCGCCCAGCTCAGGACGCCGTCGTTGCCCGCCGGCCTCAGCGCGACGCTGCTGGACGAGCTGCCCGAGGGCCCCGGCGTGTACGTTTTCTACGGCGCCGGCGGCGCGCCGCTGTACGTCGGCAAGAGCGTGAGCCTGCGCTCCCGGGTCATGGCGCACTTCGCCGGCGACCACAGGCTGTCCAAGGACCTGAAGATCTCGCAGCAGGTCGAGCACGTCGAGTGGATCGAGACCGCCGGCGAGCTGGGGGCGCTGATGCAGGAGGCACGGCTCGTGAAGGAGCTCAATCCGCCGCTCAACCGCCAGCTCAAGGCGCAGCGCGAGCTGTGCGCGTGGCGCTTCGATCCCGCCGAGCCGGGGGCGAAGCCCGAGCTCATCTACGCCCGCGAAGTCGACTTCGCCGCCACGCCGCACGTCTACGGCCTGTTCCGCTCGAAAACCGACGCGGTCAAGGCGCTGCGCGCGATCGCCGAGCAGCAGAAGCTCTGCCCCATCGTGCTCGGGCTCGAGCGCGGGCGCGGGCCGTGCTTCAGCCACCAGATCAAGCGCTGCCGCGGCGCCTGCTGCGGCAAGGAGCCGCTCGCCGCGCACGCGCTGCGGCTCGCCGCCGCGCTCACGCCGCTCAAGATCCGCGCCTGGCCGTACCGCGGCCGCGTCGGCGTGCGCGAGCGAAACGCCGACGGCGAGCGCTCCGAGCTGCACGTGCTGGACCGCTGGTGCTACCTCGGCACGCTGCGCGCCGACTGGGAGCTGTTCGACGCCGCGGCGCTGCGCGCCGAGGCCGCGTTCGACCTCGACACCTACAAGATCCTCACCCGCTTCCTCTCCGCCAACGGCCACCGCGTCGAGGTGGTGGACCTGGGCGGCTGAGACGCCCCGCGCCGATGGCCTGGCTCGACAAGATCCCGCTCGCGATCCTGCTGCCGCTCGCGATCGTGCTGGCGCTGGCCCCGTTCTTTCCCGAGCCGCACCTGTGGGAGAAGCTCAAGATGCTGGCCGCCGGAGCGCTCAGACGGCCGATCGACATCTTCGACCTCGTCTGGCACGCGTGGGCGCCGCTGCTGCTCATTGCCAAGCTCGCGCGCATGGCAGGCGCCGGCGGGCAGTGACCGCCGCGAGGCGGAACCAAACCGCGGCGGCGCGGCTCCATCGGTTGACCCGCGCTCGCGCGAAACAGGAGACGCCATGAGCTGGCAAGCCGCCGCCGACCCCGATTGCACCTCGCCCCGGTCCTGCGATCCGGTGGACACCGTCATCGTGCCGCGCGCCCGCGACCTCGGCGGGTTCGAGGTGCGCCGCGCGCTGCCCGCGGCCCAGCGGCAGATGGTGGGGCCGTTCATCTTCTTCGATCAGATGGGACCGGCCGAATTCATCGCCGGCACCGGCATGGACGTGCGGCCGCACCCGCACATCGGCCTTTCCACGCTGACCTGGCTCATCGAAGGCGATATCCTGCACCGCGACAGCGTCGGCTCGGTGCAGCCGATCCGCCCGGGCGAGGTGAACTGGATGACGGCCGGACGCGGCATCGTCCACTCCGAGCGCACGCCGCCGGACCAGCGCGCGGGCGGCGCGCGGCTGTTCGGCCTGCAGACCTGGCTCGCGCTGCCGAAGCAGTACGAGGAGACCGAGCCGCGCTTCGAGCACTACGGCGCCGCCGAGCTGCCCGTCATCGACGGCGACGACCTGCGGGTCACGCTGATCGCGGGCAGCGGCTGGGGCCGGCGCTCGCCGGTGGCGGTGTTCTCCGAGACGATCTACGCCGACGCCGAGCTCGCCTCCGGCGCCCGGCTGCCGCTCCCGCCGGAGCACGACGAGCGGGCCGTGTACGTGCTCGCGGGCCGCGTGCGCATCGCCGGCGAGACCTTCGCGCCCGGCAGCCTGCTGGTTCTGAAGCCGCGCGCCGAAGTCACGGCGGTGGCGGAGACGCCGTCCCGGGTTATGGTGCTGGGCGGTGAGCCGATGGACGGACCGCGGTTCATCTGGTGGAACTTCGTCGCCGGCTCGAAGGAGCGCATCCGGCAGGCGCAGGAAGACTGGCGCGCGCAGCGCTTCGCGCCGGTTCCCGGCGACGACGAGTTCATTCCGCTGCCGGAGCGCTGAATCCGCCGGCGCCGCGCAGTAGAATGGCGGCATACCACCGACCGCCCACGGAGATCCCCATGCGCGCCCTCTTCAAGCTCCCGATCCTCGCCGCCCTCGCCCTGTCGCTGAACGCCGCCGCCGGCGTCAAGGAGGACCGCGCCGAAGTCCGCGCGGCCACCGACAAGGTGCTCGCCACCCTTTATTCCGCGCAGCCCAGCGCCAAGCGTGCCGTCGAGGGCGCGGCCGGCCACGCCGTGTTCAGCAACTTCGGCATGAAGATCTTTTTCGCCGGCGGCGGCACCGGCAAGGGCGTCGCCGTCGACCACAAGACGAAGAAGACGACCTACATGAAGATGGTCGAGGTGCAGGCGGGCCTCGGTCTCGGCATCAAGAAGTTCGGCGTCGTGTTCGTGTTCGAGAACGAGAAGGCCCTGCGCAGCTTCATCGATTCGGGCTGGGAGTTCGGCGGTCAGGCCACCGCCGCCGCCAAGATGGACAAGGAAGGCGCCGCATTCCAGGGCGCCGTGTCGGTCGCGCCGGGCGTGTGGATGTACCAGGTCACCGAGTCCGGCCTCGCCGCGGAGATCACGGCCAAGGGCACCAAGTACTTCAAGGACGACGATCTCAACTGAGCGCGATCAGCCCTCCCCGTCCCAGTAGTCCACCGCGTCCGCGGCGCGAAACGCCGCTTCCAGCGTGCGTCGCCCCCGGTCCCCGCCGGGGGCCGTCCCCGCGAACACCCTGACCTTGCCGGAATCGGGATACTCCACGACGTCGGGCGCCACCATCGTGCTCACGCACAGGTAGCGCAGCTCGGCGTCCGGGTCGCTCACGAGCTGGTGCGCCGTCTCGGGGCCGCCCGCCGGCGCCAGGATCACGTCGCCCGCCTTCACCGGCCGCGTGCCGGCGCGAGTCCGCAGGACGCCGCGCCCGGCCAGCACCACGAACAGCTCCTCGTTGGCGTGATGGCTGTGCAGCGGCCAGGCGCGCCTGCCCGGCGGCAACACCGTCAGCCGGCAGCCCAGCAGCACGGCGCCGAGCAGCGGGCCCAGCGACGCGTGGCGCGCGAGGAACGCGTCCCCGTGGCCCTGCTCGGCGAGCGGCACCGCGTCCAGACCGACGACGGCAACGCGCTCCGCGCTCATGCCCCGCCCGCCTGCGCCGCCGGCCGCCGCACGCGCTTCAGCCACTCCAGCGCGCGGGTCCACGACCGCACCGCGCCGCCCACCTCGGCCGCCCGCGCGCTCAGCACGACGCGGGTGCCCGGGCAGGTCGCCTGCGCCAGGGTGAGCCCGCCGCGCGCCACCGTGAATCCCTCGCCGCGGGTGAGGTGGTAGTCCGCGCCGTCGGCGTCCTGCGTGATCCACAGCTCGCCCTCGAGGCACTCGATGCGAGCGCCTTCCGCGTCGAGCAGCGCGATCAGTTGCCCGCGTCCCAGCGTCAACGGAGCGGTCACGATGCCGAGTTCCATGGTAACCTCCTTTCATGCTCGTGGCTCATCTACATCTAGGGCGGCGAAAGCGCCGCCCGGAAACCATCATCCTCTCCAAGACCCGGGACGGCCAACGAAAAGTCGGTATGTCATTGATGCGTCATTCGCATGAATAGCCGGCGTCCGCCCGCCTTTCCGCTCGACCTGCTGCGCGGCTTCGACGCGGTCGCCCGCCACCTGAGTTTCACGCGCGCGGCCGACGAGCTGCATCTCACCCAGTCCGCCGTGAGCCGCCAGATCGCGACGCTGGAGGAGCGTCTCGGCGTGGCGTTGTTCACGCGCGGCACGCGCACAGTGGTCCTGACCGAAGCCGGCGCCGCGCTGCATCGCGAGGCGGCGGCAGCGCTCGGCCAGCTCGACGCGGCGGTCGCGCGCGTGCGCGCGTCGGCCGCGCGCGGCGTCAGCGTCACCTGCTCCGTCGGGGTCGCGTCGCTGTGGCTGCTGCCGCGGCTGCCGCGCCTGCGCGCCGTCCATCCGGCGATCGACGTGCGCATCGCCGCCGACAACCGGATCGTGGATCTGGAGCGCAGCGACGTCGACGTGGCGATCCGCTACGGCCGCGCCGAACAGATGCCGGCGGGCAGCGTGCGCCTGTTTGCCGAGCAGGTGGTGCCGGTATGCAGCCCGCAGCTCGCGCGGCGCCTGCCGATCAAGCGCGCGGCCGACCTCGCGCGCCACGTGCTGCTGCACTACGACGACCCCGACCGCCGCTGGCCGTTCTGCTGGCCGGTATGGCTCGAGACCCACGGCGCGGCGGACCTGCAGGCCGCGGGCCATCTTCACTTCAGCCACTACGACCAGGTCGTCGCCGCGGCGCTGGCGGGGCACGGCATCGCCCTCGGGCGCGAGCCCCTCACGCGCGACCTGCTGCGCGAGCGGCGGCTGGTCGCGCCGCTCGGCGCCACCAGCGGCTCGGACCGCGGCTACTTTCTGCTGGTGAGTTCCCGCACCCGCGCGGAGCCGCAGGTGCGCGCGTTCGTCGAGTGGGTCTGCGCCGAGGCCGCCGCGGCCGACGAGACGTCGGCCGACCCCGCCGTCAGTCGGCGCCGTCCTCCGGCAGCGGCTCGATCAGCGCGGCGCCCTCGTTCGCAGCGCGGTTGACGCGGGTGCTCACCGGGTGCGCCGCCATGCGCTCGGCGGGAAACGGCACGATCAGCGCGCGCACCCGCTCGGAATCCCGCGTCTGCGCGTCGAGCCACTCGCCGTAGCGCGGCGGCGCGACGATCACCGGCATGCGCTCGTGGATCGGCGCCATCAGCGGGTTGGCCGCCGTGGTCAGGATGGCGCAGGACGTGACCGGCCCGTCGGGTCCCTGCCACACCTCGTACAGCCCGGCGAAGCCGAACAGCGCGTCGCCCGCCGGATGGATGTAGAACGGCTGCTTCGGGCCGCGCCCGCCCGCGGCGGCGCGCCACTCGTAGAAGCCGCTGGCCGGGATCAGGCAGCGGCGGTACCGGAACGGCGCGCGGAACGACGGCTTCTCGTGCGCGGATTCGGCGCGCGCATTCGCCATGCGGTTGCCGATCGCCGGATCCTTGGCCCACGCCGGGACGAGCCCCCAGCGCGCCGTCGTCGCGACCGCCCCGCCTTCTTCGGCGCGCACGATCAGCACATCGGTCGTCGGCGCGATGTTGTAGCGCGCCGTGATCGGCGGCGGCACGGCGAGGCCGAACTGCAGCGCGATGACTTCGGGGCTGGCGTGGAGCGCGTAGCGGCCGCACATGCGGCGATGTTAGCAGCGGACGCGCCAGCGCCTCGGCGCGCGCAATAAAAAAGGCGGGGGTCGCCCCCCGCCTTTTCAGAACTTTCGAGCGCCTTACTTCTTCTCGCAACCCTTCATCTTCGGATCCTTCTTGCACTCTTCGGCGGTGGGTTTCGCCGCCACTTTGTCGCCGGCATAGGCCGTCAGGGTACCGCCGAAGAACGCGGCGGCAAGCAGGGTCGCGAACAGCTTCTTCATGATGGGTCTCCTCCCGAAAAGCGGGACAAGAAAAACCGGCACATGCCGGCGGCAAGATTCTATCTCCGCCGATCCCGGATAACGCAACTTTTTTTCGTGATGCGCCGCGGCAAAAGCGCTGCGCCGCCTACCCGCATGTCATGAGCCGCGCCAGGATCGCCGGCCACCGGTCGAGAACCATGAAGTGCCCTTCGCCGATAAGGAAAATTCCCTTCGATTCATGTATTTGGACAGCGAGCGCGCGGCTGGCGGAAGGCGGCACCATGCGGTCGGCGTCCCCGTGCCAGAGGTCCACCGGCACCGTCACGGACTCCAGTGCGAAGTCCCACGGCCGCGCTTCCAGCACCAGGTCGTGGCGCATGGCCGCGCCGCCCTGGCTGAACGCGGCGGCCAGATCTTCCCGGAACATCGCCAGCACGTCGGGCCGCAGCAGGATGCCGCGATCCGGCGGTCCCAGCTTCGCGGCGACGCCCCGGATGTAGGCCTCCGGCGCCGAGCGCCCGAGCCGCACCATCGGCGCCAGGACACGCGACAGGAAAGCCGGCGCGCGCGCAGCGACCCAGAAACCCAGCCGCGCCGTCCAGACCATCGGCCGCCCCATGCTGCCGGGCGGGCCCACCGGGCTCACCAGCGCCACGCGCGCGCGC
>CAZGTK010000017.1:0-9601 GCA_964528415.1 uncultured Burkholderiales bacterium
GTCAAGAGCTGACGTGCCGGCCGGCGGCGCCTCCCCGGCGCCGCCGGCGCCCCCTCGCCCATGACGTCGCCCGGATACGGCCTCGGTCTGCGCGCCGCCCACTACGCCGACGTGCTCGACGGGGCGCCGTGCGTGGACTGGTTCGAGGTCCTGACGGAGAACTATCTGGTGCCGGGCGGCAAGCCGCTCGACTTGCTCGAGCGCGTTCGCGCGCGCCATCCGCTCGCGATGCACGGCGTATCGCTGTCGATCGGCAGCAGCGACCCGCTCGACTTCGACTACCTCGCGCAGCTGAAAGCGCTGGCCGCGCGGGTCGAGCCGATGTGGATCTCGGACCACCTGTGCTGGACCGGTTTCGCCGGAACCAACACGCACGACCTGCTGCCGCTGCCCTACACGGAAGAGGCGCTCGCCCTCGTCGCGGACCGGGTCCAGGCAGCGCAGGATTTCCTCGGCCGCCGCATTCTGCTGGAAAACGTCTCGAGCTACGTCGCGTTCCGCGAATCGGCGCTGACGGAATGGGACTTTCTCGCCGAGCTCGCGCGACGCGCCGACTGCCTGCTGCTGCTCGACGTCAACAACGTCTACGTGAGCAGCCGTAATCACGGCTTCGACCCCCGCCGCTACATCGACGCACTGCCGCCGCAGCGGGTGCGGCAGATCCACCTCGCCGGGCACAGCGACCTGGGCGACCACGTGATCGACACCCACGACCACCCGGTGTGCGACCCGGTATGGGACCTCTACGCGCACGCGGTGCGCCGGTGCGGCCGCGTCGCGACCATGATCGAGCGCGACGACCGCATCCCGGCGCTTCCCGAGTTGCTGGCCGAGCTGGATCGCGCGCGCGCCGTCGCCGATCGCGCGCTGCCGGAGCGGGCCGGGTGAGCGAGCTGGCGGCCCTGCAGCGCGCGTTTCACGCCTTCGTGCTGCACGGCGACGAGGCGGTGGCCGAGCGCATCGACCGCGCCGGCGGCGCGGACCCGGCGCGGCGGTTGCGGATCTACCACGACGCCTACCGGCTGCGCCTGATCGAGGCGCTGCGCACGGATTACCCCGCCCTCGCGGCGCTGGCCGGCGAGGAGGGGTTCGACCGCCTGGCGCGCGCCTACATCGACGCGCACCCCTCCCGTCATTTCAACCTGCGCTGGTACGGCGCGGGCCTGGCCGGGTTCCTTGCCGACAGCCCCGCCTGGGCCGGCGAGCCCGCGCTGGCGGAGACGGCGCGCTTCGAGTGGGCGCTGACGCTCGCGTTCGACGCCGAGGACGCGCCGAGCGTGGACGCGGGCGCCCTGGCCGGCCTATCGCCGCAGGCCTGGCCGGGCCTGCGCGTCGACCTGCACCCCTCGGTGCAGCGTCTCGAGCTGGCGTGGAACGTCCCGGCGCTCTGGGAGCGGGTCGACGACGCTCAGCCGCCGCCGGCCATCGGGCGGCTGCCCCGGACGCAGTCGTGGCTGGCGTGGCGGCGCGAACGGTCGGTGTATTTCCGCGCGCTGGAACCCGACGAGGCCGCGGTGCTGGAATGCGTCGCGGCGGGCGCGAGCTTCGCGGCGCTGTGCGACGCGCTGTGCGACTACGCGGCGCCGGAGGAGGTCCCGTCGCGCGCGGCGACGCTGCTGCAGCGCTGGCTGGGCGAGGACCTGATCGCCGGCCTGCGCGAGTCCTGACGCGTCAGGCCGCGCGGGCCTTGCGTGCGCTCCGCGCGCGCGCCGCCCGCCGCGCCGTGATCTCGTCGTACAGCGCGACGAACTCCTGCGTGAGCTTGTGGCCCGGCGCCAGGTCGATCAGCGGCCGCGCCGCCTCGTGGGATTCGCGCACCTTGACCGACGCGGAGATGCTGGCGGAGAGCACCGGCAGGCCTTCTCCCTTGAGCTCGTCCACCAGCTGCTGCGGCAGGCGCGCCCGCGCCTGGAACTGGTTGACGACGATGCCCTCGACCTCGAGCTCGGCGTTGTGGTCGTCGCGGATCTCGCGCACCGCCTCGAGCAGCCCGTAGAGCGCGCGGCGCGAGAAGTCGTCGCAGTCGAACGGGATCAGGCAGCGTTCGGCCGCGATCAGCGCCGAGCGGGTGAAGAAGTTGAGCGCCGGCGGCGTGTCGATGAAGATGGCGTCGTACTCGTCCGACAGCGCGGCGAGCGCGTCGCGCAGCTTGTAGATCTTGTAGCGCGACTCGAGCTTGCCCTGCAGCTCTTCCAGCGACGGGTGCGACGGCATCACGTACAGGCCTTCGAACGGCGTTTTCTGCGCGAACTCCGCCGGGTCCTTGCCGTACAGGCTGAACGAGAGCACCTGGTCGTAGAACCGGCCCAGGTGAAGATCGAGTTCGTCGCCGCCGCGTCCCAGCAGGTAGTGGGTCGAATTGCCCTGCGGATCCAGGTCCACCACCAGCGTGCGCGCCCCGCGCCGGGCGCTGATGGCGGCCAGGTTGCAGGCAATGGTGGACTTTCCAACCCCGCCCTTCTGGTTGAAAATGACGCGCTTCATCGGTGTCCTCCGGTGCGACGAGGCTCCCATTAGACCATAGTTGCCGCACCGCACAAAACGACTTCGCCGCCCCGCCATGCGCTTCCTCAAGGCCGTCCGCCTCGACGCTTCCGACGAGCACGTTTTCGCCGCCGACGGAGCCGCCGATGACGGCGAGTGGCTGGTCTCGGGCGGCTACGCGGTCTGCCCGCTCGAGGACGGCGGGCACCGGCGGGCCTCCTGCCGCTGCCTCGACTCCTTCGTCGCCGCCGGCAGCCTGCGCCGGTGCACCATCGGCGAGGTGGTTCCGATCGGCGAGGAGCAGTATCGCGAGTTGGTCGAGCGGATGGTGCGTCATTTCGTCGCCGACCTCGGCGCGCCCTCGGAGGAGGACGCGCGCCGCGTCGCGGAAGAGGAAGCCGCCTACACGGCCGATCTTTGCCAGGGCTTCGCGGAAGGCGTGTGGATCACGGTGCGACGCGAGCCCAACGCCGAGGGCATCGGCGAGCACTACAAGGTCTACCCGCGCCTGATGATCGGCGCGCACAAGGTGTGAGCGTGGGCGCGCCGAGCTTCGCCGAGAACCTGGCCGCGCTGCCGACGGTCGACCATCTCGAGCGCCTCGACCTCTACGTCGACGGCGCCGCGACGCCGTCCGCCGTCATCGAGAACGCGCCCGGCAAGCAGGGGTCGCTGCGCGTGTACTACGCCCTCGCGGTGGAATTCGGCGGCATCGGCCCGGCCGCCGCGCGCAAGGGGCTCGACCTCTACGCGGAGCACGTCGCCGACGCGCGCGCGCATCCCGGCAGGCACCCCAACATCGACCGGCTGTTCGAGGTCATCGCCAGCGGCCGCGTCTACGCCGTGCGCGCGGTGCGACGGACTTAATTCCGCCATCGCTCTCGTGTAGAATCCCGCCTCTTTCACGATCGTCCGCGCCGGCTCACCGTCCGCGCGGGCATTCGGCGCCGCGAGACGGCAGCCCCCTACCCGGGGCGCGAAGGCTCCCGCACAACGGGAGCGGCAACGATGGATCCGAAACTCAACGTCACCCTCGAGCGGCTGGCGCGCCTGCCCGCCGTGCACTACGACGCGCAGGGACACCGCCACGTCAGCCTGCGGGCGATGCTCGTGCTCGCCTGGCCGATGGCGGTCAACAGCGCGATCCAGGCCGTCCTCGGCCTCACCGACACCTGGTTCGTCGGCCGCCTTTCCACCGACGCGGTGGCGGCGATGGGCGCGGTGCATTTCCTCGCCATTGTCTTCATCGTCCTGCTGGGCGGGACGGGGCTCGCCGTACAGCCGATGGTGGCCCAGGCGTACGGGGCGCGCCGCTCGCACCGCGCATCCAGCGTCGTCTGGCTCGGCGCCTGGTGCACGCTGCTGACCGCGCCCGCGTTCGTCGCGGCGGCGCTCGCCGGCGGCTGGATCCTGGCGCCGTTCGGCCTTGCGCCCCCGATCCAGGGGCTGGCGCTCGAGTACTGGCTGCCACGGCTCCTGGGCGGGCCGGTCGCGGTGCTGCTGTGGGGCACCTCCGCCTTCTTCAACGGCATCGGCCGGCCCACCGTTTCCCTGCTGGTCGCGGCGCTGGTGGCGGTGGTGAACGTCGCGCTGAACGAGCTGCTGATCTTCCGCCTCGGCTGGGGCATGGCCGGCGCCGGCTGGGCCACCACGCTGGCGATGGCGGTCGGCGTCGGCCTGGTCTGGGGCGCGTTCCTGGCGCCGTCGGTGCGCAGAACCTACCGCAGCCACCTGACCTGGCGGCCGAGCGCAGCCGGCCTGCGGCGCGTGCTGGCGTTCGGGCTGCCGGCGGGCGTGTTCGCCGCCGTGGACCTGGCCGCGTTCGCCGTGTTCCAGCTCATGCAGTCCGCGATCGGCGCGGTCGACGGCGCCGCGACGCAGATCGTGATGGCGCTCACCTCGCTCGCCTACATGCCGGCGTTCGGCTTCGCGCTCGCGGGGACCACGCTGGTCGGGCAGTCCATCGGCGCCGGCGACAAGGATTGGGCGTTTCGCGTCGGCAACGCCAGCATCCTGCTGCAGGTTCTCTACATGGGCGCGCTCGCCGTGCTGCTGGCGCTCGCGGGTCCGTGGCTGCTTTCGTGGTTCGTGAGCGACGGCCGGCCCGACGCGGCCGCCGTCATGCGTCTCGGCACGACGCTGCTGTGGATCGCCGCCGCCTACCAGGTTTTCGACGCGCTCAACATGGGCGCGGGCTTCTGCCTGCGCGGCGCCGGCGACGTGCGCGTGCCGACCGTGATGCTTTTCGTGCTCGCGTGGCTCGGTTTCGTCCCGCTGGCGCACGCGCTGTCGTTTGCGCCCGGCGAGGGCTGGGTGGATTTCCTGCCCCAGCTCGGTCTCGGCGCGCTCGGCGGCTGGCTCGCCGCGCTGGCCTACATCGTCGTCATCGGGCTTGCGCTGCTCGGCCGCTGGCGCTCCGGCGCCTGGCGGGCGATCCGGCTCGGCTGAGCCGAGCACTCGCCGGCATTGACAGCGGCGCGCGCGCCGGCCCACAATCCAGTTGGTCAACTGTTTTTTTTGCGAGGCCCGGATGGCAACGCGCGCAGTCAGCCGGCAGAAGCGGCAGCACCTCGCGGCGGTGGCGGCCGAACTGGTCCACCGCCGCGGGTTCGCCAACACCTCGCTCGCCGACATCGCCGCGGCGGCCCGGGTGCCGGCCGGCAGCGTCCACTTCTACTACCGCACCAAGGAGGAAGTGGCGGCGGCGATCATGGAGCGCCGCGTTTCCGGCATCCGCCGCCGGCTCGAGGAGTGGGCGTCACGCCGCACGCCGCGGGCGCGACTGGCGGCGCTGATCGACGTCTGGGTCGACGACCGCGAGTCCGACACCCGCCACGGCTGCCCCATCGGCAGCCTGTGCTACGAGCTTGGCAAGGACGACGGCTCGCTCGGCGCCCTGGCAGCGGGGCCGTTCCGGCTGCTGCTGGAATGGTGCGCGCTGCAGTTCGAGGCGATGGGCCATGCGCGCGCGGCGCGCGGGCATGCGCTGCACCTGCTCTGCGCGCTGCAGGGCATGGGGCTCATCGCCAACGCGCTGAAGGACCCCGGCGTCATCGTCGCCGAGGCCAACCGACTCAAAGGCTGGCTCAGATCGCTCGAGCCCGCCGCTCGCTGAAGGAGCGCCGGCACCGCGCCGCCCTGCACCGGCGGCAGCGGATCTTTTCCCAACGACCAGGAGGCTTGACCCATGAAACGCATGACCCAGGCGGCCGTCGCCGCCGTCTTCGCCCTCGGCGCCGCGACCGCGGCGGCCAAGGATTTTGCCCCTTACGGCACCGCGAAGGTGGACATGAAGGAATACCCCACCATCAACGCGGTGTTCGACCTCAATTACGAGGACCCGGCGAAGCTCCACATCCTCTACGCCTTCGTCAACAACACGCGCAAACCGCTCAAGGGCAAGATGGTGGTGGTCACCCATGGTCCCGAGCTGCGCGTATTCGCGAAGGAGAACTACGAGAAGTACCAGGGCATCGTCGACAAGATGGCCGAGCTGGCCCAGAACGGCGTCGAGTTCCGCATGTGCAACAACGCGATGCGCGCCGCCGGCTACAAGGCCGAGGACATGCACGGCTTCATCACGGTGGTGCCCGCGGGCTTCCCGGAGATCGCGTACCTGCAATCCCAGGGCTACCAATACATCAACCCGATCCCGCTGCCGGTGAAGGACGTGCGCTACCTCGACCAGCCGCAACTGAAGAAGTAAGCGGCGCGCCGACGAAAAACGCCGCCCGCGGGCGGCGTTTTTTCGTTGGAGGTCCGCTGGCTCAGGCCGACAGCGCGGTCGCCGGCGCCAGCTCGCAGGCCTTGATTTTCCAGCTGCCGTCGGCCTGGCGTTCCATGAAATACAAGGCCACCTTGACCTCGCCGTCCTGCCCCACCACGCGCACCGCCTGCACGGTCTCGCCTTCGATCACGGCCGCGGGCAGGAACTCCACCAGCCGCGGCCGGTACAGCGGCGCGTAGCCGTCGCGCACCATCTCCATGAACGCATCGGCGCTGCCCAGCTTCCGGCGGATGACGGGCGCGGCGTAGGAGAAGGCCGTCTCCGCGTCGTCGGCGCGAAACGCGGCCAGCTGCGCCTCGACGACAGCGCGGATCGCGCTCGCGTCCTCGCCGCTCGGCTGCACCGGCTGGGCCCAGGCAGCGGTGGCGGCGAGCCACGCCAGCAGGAAACCGAGAAGACGAAGGCGGACGCTCACGGGGTCAGGCAACCCGGACAACGGTGATCTCGTCGCCCTCGCCGACGCCGGAGAGCACCTTGGGGTCGTCGTCGAGCTTGCCGAGGACGTTGACCTTGGTCACCAGGCGGCACTCGTTGCCGCGCGAGACCGGGGTGGGACCGAACGGCAAGGCCAGCGAATTGCCCTCGACCCAGAAGCAGACCGTGCCGGGATCCACGACCTGGCGCGCGTCCGCCTCGAGGGCGACGCGCACCGGGAGGCTGAAATACACCTCGTCGCCCCAGAGATTCGCGGAGGACCGGGCGGGCAGCGCGGCCAGGATCTTTTCCGCCGTCGGCGTCGGCTCCAGCGTCGCCGTCACCACGCCGCCGGGCCAGGAGATGCGGATCTTTGCCATGCCCGCATTCTAGCCCGCAGCGCGGCGCGCGTCAGGCCGCGCCGTCGCCACGACCAGCTGGTGCAGCCGCTGTTTCTCCCGCAGCACCTTGTTGGCGTACGCGTAGCTATCGTCGCCGAGCGCGCCGTTGTACATCTGCAGGCCGTCGCGAACGTTGCCGGCGCGGCGGACGTACTCCTCCAGGATGCGGGCGCCGACCTGGATGTTGACCGCCGGATCGAGCACGGCCGGCTCGCCGCCGAGCGGCGCGAGCTTCTCCAGGTGATACTTCGGAATAATCTGCATCAGGCCCTTCGCGCCCGCCGCGCTCTCGGCGTAGGGATGGAAGCGCGACTCGATGGCAATCACGGCCAGGATCAGCAGCGGATCCACGCCGGTGGCCGACGCCGCGTCGTAGGCGTCCCGGACCACGTCCGCCGTGGGCCCGGCGGCCACCTGGAAACGACGGGCGAGATAGTCGGCGATGGCCCGATGGCGCGGATCGATGGCCGCCTCGCCGTCCGGCGCGTCTCCAGCGGGCAGTTCCGTGTCGCTGAGCGACCCGGCGTGCGGCGGTGACACCGACGCCGCCATCGACTCCGAAGGCCACGCCCAGCGGAACGCCGGATGCGACGGATGAGACAGCACGGCAAAAAGCACAACCAGCAGCGCGAACAGAACCGCGCTTGCCGCCTCGGGGCGCAACCACGAGGCGTTGTTATGGAAGCCCGAATACATACGAGCAAACCCCCTTTCGGCGCGCGACCACGCGCTCCCGCCCCACCGGGCGTTCCCGTCCGTGATCGCCTGAGTCGCCTTGCTGCGGCGACATTCTCTCCAAGTTGAACAGGCACCCGGCTGCGGCCGGGCAACTTGCCAGCGCGGCGATGGGGCAGCGTCGCCCCCAGTCCTGCTGCACTGCAGCACGCGCATCCTACCGTCATCAGACCGGCCGGTCAACAAATAATTCCCTATTTATTTCATTATCTTATGATGTCCTCGGCGGTGCGCCGGGACAGAAAAAGCACGGCCGCTGCTTGGTTGCCCGGCCAAAGTCGCGTCTCCTATACTCCCGAGACCCGCCGCCAAAACACAACCATCCAGGAGGACCCTGCCCCATGGGCACCATCACGACGGACAACATTCGCGCGGTCGCCCTCGTCGGCCACGCCGGCGCCGGCAAGACGACGCTCGCCGAGGCGCTGCTCCAGGCGGGCGGCGCGATCGCCAGCGCCGGCTCGGTCGAGCGCGGCTCCACGGTGTGCGACTTCGACCCGCTCGAGAAGCAGCACGGGCACTCGCTGTTCTCGTCGGTCGCGCATTTCGAGCACGGCGGCGTGCGCGTTCACCTGATCGATACGCCCGGCTATCCGGACTTTCTCGGCCAGGCCATCAGCTGCCTGCCGGCGGCCGAGACCGTCATCGTGGTCATCAACGCCCAGACCGGCATCGAGCTGCTGACCAGCCGCATGATGCAGTGGGCCTCGCGGCGCAAGCTGTGCCGAATGATCGTGGTGAACAAGATCGACGCGGAGCACACCGACCTGCCCGGCCTGGTCGCCGCACTGCAGGAGCAGTTCGGGCGCGAATGCCTGCCCATCAATCTGCCCGCCGCCGGCGGGACGCAGGTGGTGGATTGCTTCTTCAATCCCGCCGGGAATGCCGACTTCTCGTCGGTGGCCGAGGCCCACCGGGCCATCGTCGACCAGGTGGTGGAGATGGACGAGCGCGTGATGGCGACCTACCTGGAGCAGGGCGAGGTGGACCCGGCCGACCTGCACGCCCCGTTCGAGGAGGCGCTGCGCGACGGCCACCTGGTGCCGATCTGCTTCACCTCGGCAAAGACCGGCGCCGGTATCCCGCAGCTGCTCGATATCTTCGAGAAGCTGCTGCCGAATCCGACGGAGGGCAATCCGCGCCCGTTCATCAGGGGCGAGGGGGACGCCGCCGAGGAATTTCGCGCCGAGCCGGTTCCCGACAAGCACGTCGTCGCTCACGTCTTCAAGGTCAGCATCGATCCGTTCGTCGGCAAGCTCGGCGTGTTCAAGGTGCACCAGGGCACGGTCACCAAGGACTCGCAGCTCTTCGTCGGCGACGCGCGCAAGCCGTTCAAGGTGGGCCACCTGTTCATGCTGCGCGGCAAGGACCACGTCGAGGTCGAGCGGGCCATCCCCGGCGACATCTGCGCGGTCGCCAAGGTGGACGACATCGTCTACGACTGCGTGCTGCACGACCATCACGACGAGGACCTGATCCACCTGGCGCCGTTGGAGTTTCCGAACCCCATCTACGGCGTCGCCATGGAACCGACCAAGCGCGGCGACGAGCAGAAGCTCTCCGAGGTGCTGGGCAAGCTGGCGGCGGAGGACCCCTGCCTGCGGGTCGAACGCATCGCCACGACCCACGAGACCGTGGTGCGCGGATTGGGCGAGCTGCACCTGCGCAGCGTGCTCGAGCGAATGGCGGCGCAGTACAAGCTGGACGTTAAGACGCATCCGCCGCGCATCGAGTACCGCGAGACCATCACCGCGCCGGCCGAAGGCCATCACCGCCACAA
>CAZGTK010000017.1:9611-15743 GCA_964528415.1 uncultured Burkholderiales bacterium
CCGGCCAGTTCGGCGAGGTGTTCCTGCGCATCGAGCCGCTGCCGCGCGGTGCAGGTTTCGAGTTCGCCGACGAGGTCAAAGGCGGCGTCATTCCGGGGCAGTTCATCCCGGCCGTCGAGAAGGGCGTGCAGCAGGTGCTGGAGACCGGTGCCGTCGCCGGCTACCCGCTGCAGGACGTCAAGGTCACCGTCTACGACGGCAAGACCCACCCCGTGGATGGCAAGGAGGTCGCGTTCATCACCGCCGGACGCAAAGCCTTCCTCGACGCGATCGCCAAGGCGCGGCCCCTCGTGCTGGAGCCGATCGTCACCATCGAGGTGACGGTGCCCGAAGGCAACATGGGCGACGTCGCCGGCGATATCTCGTCGAAGCGCGGCCAGGTCACCGGCACGCAGCCGCAGCGCGGCGGCATGGTCACGGTGAGCGGCAAGGTGCCGCTGTCCGAGCTGGACAACTACCAGTCCCGCATCAAGGCGCTGACCGGAGGCGCAGGCTCGTACAGCGTGGACTTCAGCCACTACGAGGCGGTGCCGCCCAACGTCCAGCAGCGGCTGGTGGCCAACCACAAGGCGCCGACGTCCGACGATTAGTGCCCGGCGCCGCAGCTCCCCCCGGCAGCCGGCGTGCGAGCCGACGACTCCCGGAATTCATGCCCCTCGGATGACGCCGTCGTTCGCGCCATCGCCCGCCGGCCCGACGTGCCGGCGCGCGGGCGACACGGCAGCGCGCAGCGTCGGGGCGGGAGCCCGCGCATGAACCGCCGGCTCCGGCACCGTTTCCATCATGGATGATGCTGTCGTTCGCTCGATCGCCCGCTGGCCCGACGTGCCGGCGGTCTACGGCTGGCTGTCGCTCACCGCGCGCGGCGACTGGCGCATCAAGGGCGAGCGGATCGGCAATCCGGCCGTCGCGTCCTTCATCGGCCGCAACTACGGCGCCGACGAGCGCGGCCGCTGGTATTTCCAGAACGGCCCGCAGCGCGTGTTCGTCACGCTCGAGCTCACGCCCTGGATCTATCGAATCGATCTCTGCGGCCGACCGGGCCCGCGGCTGTCGTGCCACACCGGCGCCCCCGCGCAGCACTGCGAACGCGCGTGGCTCGACGACCGCGGCCATCTGCTGCTGCTCACCGAGCACGGCATCGGCGCCGTCGCCGATCGCGATCTGACGGCGGCGCTCGACTGGCTGCGGCGGCCGGACGGCGGCGCACCCGACGAGGCGCTCGTGTCGCAGGCGATGGCGGCGGCCGCGCGGGGGCAAGACACCGGTCTCGCCCTGCTGTTCGGGCGCGCGGCGCTGCCGGTGGCCGGCATCGGGGCGGCCGAGCTCGCCCGCCGCTTCGGCTTCGATCCCGACCCGCGTCCGGCGCGGGGCGAGCCCGACTGCTGAGGCGCGGCCGCTACTTCACGCGGCGGGCGGTGTACTCGTCTTCGATGTTGTCGCGGAAATAGCTCGACGCCGCGGCCGAGCTCATCAGGCGCCGGTGCACTTCGGGCGAGACCCGCGAGTACTGCACCACCGTGCCGTTCGTGAACTCGATCTCCAGCGTCTGGCTGGACGCATCGTAACCGGCGGCCTTCAGGTTGCCCGACGACAGCTTCTTGCGATCCATGCGTCAATCCCCTCGATCGTTGCGCGCCTTCGGCAGCGGCGCCTCCTGCATCGCGCGCAGCACCTCCGAGCGGAAATTCTGCCGGTACAGCACCAGCACCACCAGCGCGGTGGCCGCCATGAACAGCAGCGGCTGGACGAACCACGTCAACGTCGCCAGGCCGAAATAGTAGGCGCGGATGCCGCGGTGGAACTCGTCGCCGGCAAGTCCGTTGACCCTCGCCGCCTTGAGCGCGAACCGCTCGTGCTCGTCGAGCCGGTCGTCGCTCGGCGGGGCGCTGCCGATCAGGATCGAAAGGAGGTTGAACTGCCGGATCGACCAGGTGAACTTGAAGAAGGCGCCGACGAAAATGCCGAGCAGCACGATGAGCTTCACCTCGAACAGCTCGCGCGAGGTCTGCTTGACGAACGGCAGGTCCCCGGTCAGGCGCATGACGCTCTCGACGGAGCCGAGCACGGTGATGATGCCGGCGATGATGAAGATGGTGGTGGAGGCGAAGAACGACACGCTGGTCATCAGGTTGCCGATCAGGCTGGCGTCAGTGATGCGGTTCTCGCGGCGGAGCATCTCGCGCGCCCACGCGAGCCGGTAGACGTGGCCGAGGCCCACCAGCCCGCGCTGAGCCGACTTGCGCACGTCCGCGTACAGGCCGTAGCCGATCCACCAGGCGACGAACCAGCCGAAAGCGACCCAGTCGGCCCAGCTCAGGTAGGAGAGGAACTCGCGCAATCGGGACCTTCCCGTCGCCGCCGGCCGCAGCGATCAGAACAGAAGCGCCTCGCCGACGATCTCGTCGAGGAGCTTGCCGACGCCCGCAAGCGCGTCCGCCGCCGGGCCCGGCGTGTCGGCGCGCGGTCGGCGATACGCCACCTGCACCGTCCCCGCCTGGCCGGCAATGACGTAGACGGCGATCGTGTACGGGCAGTAGACGATCGCGTGCGGATCCGCCTCCATGGTGGCCCGCGACACGGTGGCGCTGCAGAACTCCAGCACTTCCGCCTTCTCGTAGACGCGCCTGGTCGCGCCGAGGTCCTGGCCCGTGCGCGCCAGCATGTCGCCGACGTGGGCAACGGTGTTGATGACGAGCCCCTTGCCCTCGATCGCCGCGACCAGGCTCGCCTTGACGTCCTCGAACTTGCCCTTGACCTCCCGGCGAACGTTCTCGTCGGCGTCGGCGGTGCCGGCAAGGCAGAAAAGCAACGCGACGCCGAAGAGCGCCGTCAAGCCGCGCTCGGCGACGCGCCTCGGCGGCGTGGCGCCGCGGCCGCGGCGCGTGTCGCCAATCTCGACCAGCCGTCCTGGGGCGAGTGCAATGCTCATCGACTCATCTCCTGGGTCAGACGCTCGGCGTCGGCTGCGCGGCGACATGCCTGCGCTCCGCCGGCAGCGCCATAGAGGCCACGACGATGACCGCGGCCAGCGCCGCCATGATGACGAAGTACCAGTAGAAGTCGCCCGTGGCGTCGCGTATCACCGCCACCAGCGGCACGCCGAGCGCTGCGACGCCGAGGTTCAGCACGAACTTGGCGCCGAACGCCGTGCCGCGCCACTTCTCGGGCGAGTAGTGCGACAGCAGGCTGTTCTCGATCGGGATGCCGAGCGTGTTCAGCAGCACCGCCATGCTGACCGCGGCGAAAACGGGCAGGCCCGAAAGGGTCGCCGCCAGCAGCATGGTGGGAATCATCAGCACGTACATCAGCAGATAGAGGTGGCGCAGCGAGTAGCGGTCGGCGAGATAGCCGCCCGTGAACTGCCCCACCATGCCGAACAGGTAGACCGCCGAGACCAGCAGGCCGGCTCCGGCCGCAGTGCCGCCCGTCAGGCCGGCGAGCCGTTCGGCGAAGATCTTCGGCATCGCGGTGGAAAGCGACTGGAAGACGAGGCCCGTGCACAGCATGGTCACCGACAGGACGACGAATGCCCTCACCATCGCATCGCGGGACGGCCGGTAGGCCTGCGGCTTCACGTCCACCTTGGTGTCCTGCACCCGGCCGGCGCGGATCAGAAGCCACAACGCGAGGCCGCAGCCCACCGACACGACCCCCGGCACGATGAAGGCTGCGCGCCACGAGATGAAGTCGGTCAGCACGCCCGCGATCAGCGCCGCGCTGGCGACGCCGAGGCTGCCGAACACGCCGTTGACCCCCAGAGCGCGGCCGCGGTTCACCGCGTTGCGCACCAGCCAAGCCATCCCGACCGGATGGTAGATGGAGGCGAACAGGCCGATGAGCGACAGTCCCGCCGCGAGCCCGAGAGGACCGTTCATGAGCCCCGTCAGGATCGATGCTGCGCCGGTGCCGACGAAGAAAAGCACCATCATGCCGGCCGCGCTCCAGCGATCCCCGAGCCAGCCGGCCGGGAGCGCGGCCACGCCGAACAGGACGTTGCCCAGCGTCATCAGCACCAGCAGTTCGC
Source organism: uncultured Burkholderiales bacterium (assembly GCA_964528415.1). GTDB lineage: Bacteria > Pseudomonadota > Gammaproteobacteria > Burkholderiales > UBA6910 > DATIUV01. Next base: position 13,639 of record CAZGTK010000017.1, read on the forward strand.
CGTAGCTCATCCCCATCTCGCCCTCGAGCGCGATGACGACGGTCGGGTAGAGCAGCATGAAGATGTGCGAGAAGCTGTGCCCGACCTGGGAGAACCACTGCGAGATGGACGCTGAGCTCACGGGCATCGCCTGTCTTTCCGGAAACGCGCGCCGGCCCGCTGCTCAAGCCTCGCCGGCGCCGCGACAAGGCCCGTATTTTAGGTCCGCGCCGCCCGCCGCGGCAACGCGCCGCCGCTGCCGCCGCCCAACTCCTGCCAGCGGAAGCAGCCGACCACGTGGTCGTTCACCATGCCGACCGCCTGCATGAACGCGTAGCAGATGGTGGGCCCGACGAAGGTGAAGCCGCGACGCTTCAGGGCGCTGCTCATCGCCTCGGCCTCGGGCGTCGTGGCCGGCACTTCACGCAGCGAACGCCACGCGTTCTGCCGCGGGCGGCCCTCGACGAAGCGCCAGACGTAGGCGTCGAAACTGCCGAATTCTTCCTGCACGGCGAGGAACGCACGCGCGTTGCGGATCGCCCCTTCCACCTTGAGCCTGTTGCGCACGATGCCAGGGTTCCCGAGGAGCGCCGTCACCGCGCGCTTGCCGAGTCCGGCCACCCGCGTCGGATCGAAGTGGCAGAATGCCTCGCGATAGTTCTCGCGCTTGGCCAGGATCGTCGACCATGACAACCCGGCCTGCGCGCCCTCGAGCACCAGGAACTCGAACAGCCGGCGGTCATCGTGCACCGGGACACCCCACTCCTTGTCGTGGTAGGCGACGTAATCCGGCTGCGTGCCGGCCCACTCGCAGCGCTTCATCGGGGCCCTCTCGGAAACGGGCACGGTAGCATGGACACCCGCGAGTCGCACCGCCGCCGGCACGGGAATGGCGGCCCGTGCCGGCGGCGCTGGAGCGCCTTGTGTAACCACCGAACTGAAGGAGTGAAAAACGCTCCGCCGTCCGCGAATGGCCGGACGGAACGCTGATCGGGTCTTCGTCCTGCGACTTCGATGCGCCCGCGGAACCGTTGGACCCCGCGCGCAGCGCACGGCCAGGATGAACTGCCTGGCACAGTTGAAGGCGGATCAGCCCCCGAGAGGGTCGCCCCGGACGGGGGCTGTCCGCGACCTACGCGACGGCTCTTAGCTGCTCGAGCCGGAAAGCGGAAACGGCCAAGTGGAAGCCGGCGCCGGCGCCGGAGCTGCCGGCTTGGCTGCCGCCTTCTTCTTCTTGGGCGCAGCCTTTTTCTTGGCTGCTTTCTTGGGGGCCGCCTTCTTCTTCGCCGCTTTCTTCTTCGCCGGCGCTTTCTTTTTCGCCGCTTTCTTCTTGGCGGGCGCTTTCTTCTTCGCCGCCTTCTTCTTGGCCGGGGCCTTCTTCTTCGCCGGCGCTTTCTTCTTCGCCGGCGCTTTCTTCTTGGCCGGGGCCTTCTTCTTGGCCGGGGCCTTCTTCTTCGCCGGCGCCTTCTTCTTCGCCGGCGCCTTCTTCTTCGCCGGCGCTTTCTTCGCCGGGGCCTTCTTCTTCGCCGGCGCTTTCTTCTTCGCCGGCGCCTTCTTGGCGGCCGGCTTCTTCGCGGCCTTCTTGGCCGCCGCTTTCTTAACTGCCATTTTCAACCTCCTATCAAGTTACGTACACAAGGTACAACCGAGGCGCTCGCGCGCCCCCTACCACTCACCGCAGTTCACCCGGCGGGTTTCCGCCGAACTGCGGGCTGCAGCAGACGGTCAGTGCATCGCCACCTTCGCTCGATTCGTCAGATGGTGATAAAGCACGTCGGCGTCGAGCTCGACGCCCTCTCCCCAAGATAGCACACTTCCAATCGGGTCAATGGCGACGTCCCCGAAGCGATCTTCGTCGCTCCACGCGCGGAACATGCCGAGGCCGACGAGATGGCCGACGTAGACGCGCCCTTCGAGGCCATCCTCGAACCGCACCCAGAGCGTGTAATTGGCTTCCGCTCGAACCTCGGCGAGCTGATGGAGCGCGTCGACGCTCAATCCCAATTGAGCGCTCCGCCAACCTGGTACTCGGTAACGCGCGTCTCGAAGAAGTTCTTCTCCTTCTTGAGGTCGATCATCTCGCTCATCCACGGGAACGGGTTGGTCGCTCCCGGGAACAGGGCATC
>CAZGTK010000018.1:0-15369 GCA_964528415.1 uncultured Burkholderiales bacterium
TGTCGCTCAGGCGGTGGCGTGCTCGCCGCGGGTCGCCGGCTCGAGTTCCAGCAGCTTGAGCCGCTGCACCTTGCCGGAGGGACCCTTGGGCAGATCGGCGACGAAGCGGATCAGCTTCGGCGTCTTGTAACGGCCCAGGTGCTCGCGGCAGAACTCGGTGAGCTCCTCCTCGGTGCACCACTCGCAGTCCTCCTTGAGAACGACGAAGGCGGCGATCTCCTGGCCATAGTGCTCGTCGGGGATGCCCACCGCCGCCGCCTCCAGCACCGCCGGGTGCCGGAGCAGCGCCTCGTCGATCTCCCGCGGCGCGATGTTCTCGCCGCCCTTGATGATCAGCTCCTTGATCCGCCCGGTGACGAACACGAAGCCGTCCTCGTCGAGGTAGCCGAGATCGCCGGTATGCATCCAGCCATCGGGGTCCAGCGTCTTGGCCGTCGCCTCCGGGTTCTTGTAGTAGCCGCGCATGACGTTGTCGCCGCGCACCATCATCTCGCCCGGCGTGTTGGGGGGCAGGGTGCGCCCGCTTTCCGGGTCGATAATCTTCGCTTCGTTGCCGAAAGCCCGGCCCGGGCTGCCGACCTTGCGCTTCGACGGGTCCAGGGGATTGGTGAAGCAGGGCGCCGCGGTCTCGGTCATGCCGAACGTCTCGATGATGCCGATGCCGAACTTCTGCTCGAACGCGCGGTGCTGCGAGGGCGGCAGCGGCGCGGACGCCGAGCGGCAGAATCGGATGCGCGAGAGGTCGATGCCGCGCTCGCGCGGGTCGGGTCCGTTCAGCAGGTAGGAGATGATCGTCGGCACGACGTTGATCCAGGTGGCGGCGTGCTGCCCGGCGAGGTCCCAGAACTGGGACGCGCTGAACCGACGCGGCATGATCACGCAGCCGCCGTGGACGAGCGGCGCCACGGCCGTGACGATCTGGCCGTTGATGTGGTAGAGCGGCAGCGAGGACAGCACGCGGTCGCCGGCCCTCAGTTCGTGGGCCTGGCTCACGAACAGGCCGCCGGAGGTCACCGCCCTGTGCGTGAGCAGCGCGCCTTTCGGCAGGCCCGTCGTGCCCGAGGTGTACATGAGAAGGGCGTCGTCGTCCTCGCCGACCGGATTCAGTTCGGCCGCCGCGGCCGGCCGGGTATCGGCGATGAACTCCTCCGCGTCGACGTCCACCACAATCACGGGCACGGGTCGGCCGATCTCGGCCAGCATCCTGCGCACGCGCTCCTGGAAATCGGGCGCGACGAACACCACCTTCGCGTCCGAATGCTCGAGCACGTGCCTGAGCTGGGAGGGCTGCGCCAGCAGGTTGACCGGCGACACGACGTAGCCGCCGTACATGACGCCGAGGAACAGGCGTGCGGTCTGGTAGCCGTTGTGCAGCATCAGGGCGACCTTGTCCCCCCCGGCAACGCCGAGCCCCGCCAGGTGGCGCGCGAGCCGCAGCGAGGCCACGCGCAGGTCGCCGTAGGTGAGCACGCGGCCGGTTTCGGGCGCGATCAGGTAAGGATCGCCCGGACGCTCCTGCGCCTGCAGGTCGACGAAGTGACGGATCGTGCGCACCGTTTCAGGCCCCGTGCTTCGCGCGGTAGTCGCCGAACAGCTCGTCCTCGGTGGGCTCCCGCGGCGGAATCACGCGCGCGACGCGGCTGATGTTGAGGTAGTGCCGGTAGTTCACGTTGTCGGAGGTGCTGTTGCCGCCCCAGGTGCCGCAGCCCATCGAGAGCGAAAACGGCAGCCCGTTGTCGAAGTTGCCGCCGTTGGCGAAGCAGTGCGCCTGGTTGACGATCACGCGGCACACCGGCAGGTTCAGGCCGAGCCAGCGCGCGCGCTCGTCCGTCTGCGTGTGGATGCCGACCGAATGGCCGGCGCCCTGGTAGCCGTAGATCGAGCGCACGATCGCCGCGGCGTGGTCGAAATCGCGCGCGCGGTAGACCGCCAGCACCGGAGAGAGCTTCTCGCCCGAGTAGGGGTGCTCCCGGCCGAAGCCGTCCTCCTCCACCATGAGGAACTTGCAGCCGTCCATGCCGGGCCGATCGAGCCCGACGCGCCGGCAGATCTCCGGAGCGCTCTTGGCAATCAGCTCGGTGGTGAGCTTGCCGCCGGGCCACATCGCCTCGCCCAGCGCGTGCTTCTCGCGCGCGTCGAGCATCACGCCGCCGGCCCGTTCGAGCTCCTCGAGCATCCGGTCGTAGACGGCCCCGACGATGATCACGCTGTTCTCCGACGAGCAGCTGGTGGCGTTGTCGAACGTCTTCGAGCGCATGATCTTGACGGCGGCGTCGGCGAGGTCGGCGGTCTCGTCGACGATCACCGCCACGTTGCCCGCCCCCACGCCCACCGCCGGCGTCCCGCTGGTATAGGCCGCGCGCACGTTGTTCTGCGAGCCCGTCACCACCACCAGGTCGGCCTGCCGCATGAGCTCCGCGCTGGCCTCCTTGGACACCGGCGCCGGCAGCTGCTGCACGAGGTCGCGCGGGGCGCCGACTCGGTCCAGCTCGGCGTGGATGAACTCCAGCAGCTTCTCACTGGTGGAGTAGCCCTTGGGGGACGGCGACAGGATCACCGCGTTGCGGCCCTTGAGCGCGTTGATGATCTTGTTCGCCGGCGTCGCAGCCGGGTTGGTCGAGGGCGTCACCGCCGCCACCACGCCCACCGGGCGCGCGATCTCGGTAATGCCCAGCTCGGGGTACTCGGCGATCACGCCGACGCTTTTCGCCCCGCGAAGGTCGCGCAGCAGCCCCATCGTCTTGCGCCGGTTCTTGGTGATCTTGTCGGGCACGTTGCCGAGTTCGGTGTCGGCCACGGCCATCTTCGCCAGCAGCTCGTTGTTCTGTGGCTTGACGATGGCCCAGCCGACCGCGGTGACCACCTCGTCCACCTGCTCCTGGGTGTAGCCGTCGAAGATCCCCTGGGCGGCGCGGGCGCGCTTCATCAGCGCGGTGACGGTCTCCGCGGCGTTGGCCGCGATCAGCTTGTTGGCGTTGGCACTCATAGGTTGGCCTCGTTGGTTCCCTGGCGGCGGGCGTACATGCCCGCCTCTGCGGCGCGCGCGAACCTGCGCCGGCGCAGCCGATGCCTCACCAGCGGGAACACCAGCGACAGGATCGCCAGCGCCATGATGGTGCCGCTGATGGGGCGGGTGAAGAAAATGGTCCAGTCGTTGTCGTAGCTGACCATCGTGGTCATGAAGCTCGTCTCGGTCAGCGGCCCCAGGATCACTCCCAGCACCAGCGGCGTGATCGGGAAGCGGAAGCGCTCGAACAGGTAGCCGAGGACGCCGAAGAACGCCAGCAACCAAAGGTCGGTGACGTTGTTGCGCGCCGCGAACGCGCCGAGGAAGCAGCACATCACGACGTAGGCGGAAACCACCGCCTCGGGGAAATCGAGTACTTTCACCAGCCACTTCGCGGCGAAGAAGCCGATCACGCACATGCCGATGATGCCGACGAACAGCGAGGCGAACATGGCGTAGATGATGTGCGGCGAGGTCTGGAACACCTGCGGTCCCGGCTGCAGGCCGTGCAGCAGGAAGGCGCCGAGGATGATGGCCGTGGCGCCGCTGCCGGGGATGCCCATCGTGATGAGCGGGATCAGTGCGCCGCCAACCGAGGAGGTCGCCGCGGTCTGGGGCGCGACGATGCCCTCGGGGATGCCGGTGCCGAGCTTGTCCTTGTTCTTGCCGTACTGCATCTCGGCGCCGTAGGAGACGAACGAAGCGATGGTCGCGCCGGCGCCCGGCACCAGGCCGACGATGATGCCGGTCAGCGAGCCGCGGATCAGCGTCACCTTGGTGCGCAGGATCTCGCGCAGACCCGGCAGCCGGGTCTTGATGTCGGCCACGGCCTGCAGCGGCGTCGACTTGAAGCCCGTCTCCATGCGGGCAAACACTTCGCCGAGTCCGTACGCGCCCACCATCACCACCAGGTAGTCGATGCCGTCCTTCAACAGGGGGACGCCGAAGGTGAACCGCTCGGAGCCATACGTGTCGTCGACGCCGACGGCGGCGATCAGCAGGCCGATGAACAGGCTGATCAGCGCGTTGGTCAGCGATCCGCCTCCCAGCGACACGACGCTCGCCAGCCCGAAAAACAGGATCGCGAAGTACTCCGGCGTCGAGAACGTCAGGGCGATCTTGGCGATGGGCTGCGCCGCCGCCACCATGAAGGTCGCGGCGATGAGGCCGCCGGTGAGGGCGGCGACCAGCGTCCAGCCCAGCGCCTGCGCGGCCTGGCCGTTGCGCGCCATGGTGTAGCCGTCCCAGAGGAGCGGCACGTCCATGGGCTCGCCGGGAACGCGGAACAGGATCGACGTCCACGCGCCGGCGTAGGTGCCGGATACGTACATGGCGGTGAGCAGAATGATCGCCGCCGTGAAGTCCATGCTGTAGGTGAACGGCAGCGCCAGCACCACGCCCATGACCAGGGTGAGGCCGGGCAGGACCGCCACCAGCAGTCCGGCGATGAGGCCGATGAACAGGGCGAGCAGATTGTTCAGCTCGAAGACGTGGACGAAGCCGACGGCCAGGTGCTGGAGTACGTCATCCATCGCGGCGCTCCCTCACTTGATGCCCATCAGCTTCATCAGGAACAGCGTGACGGCCGAGAACGGCTCTTCGCCGATCGGCAGCGACACGTAGACGACCTTCATGAAGAAGAACATCAGCAGCAGCGAGCCGCCGACGCTCATGAGGCCGATCACCAGCCAGTTGCGGTAGCGACCGATGATCATGAAGGCAAAGAGGTAGATCAGCGTCGCCAGGAAGAAGCCCAGCGTCTTCACGAAGGCGACGTAGGCGACGGTGGCGCCGATGCCGAGAACCAGCAGCAGTGGGTACTTCTCCGGCGGCTCCGCGGCCTCGTCCCCGCCGGACGCGTCGACGATGTCGTCGGATTCCGCGGGGCGGATGCGCCCGCTCAACGCCTGCCAAATTCCCCACGCGCACGTCAGTGCGAACAGCCCGATGATGATCTTGGGCCACGCGTCGGGCCCGATGCGTCCGGCGGGCGCGAAGTACTCGATCCTGCCGGCGGCGAACCATAGGTATGCCGCCGCCGCCAGCAGCACGGCGTAGGGCAACGCGCGCTTGAGCCGTTCAGCTTTCATTGGGTGCGCTCCTCGGCCCCCGGCAGGGCGGCCGTCGGGAAGGTCGGCTGCGGCGCCGGGCCAGGCCCGGCGCCGCGCACCGCGGTTACTGCGTCTTCATGCCGGCTTCGGCGGCGAACTTCTTCATGTTCGCCAGCTCTTTCTCGAGGAATTTCGCCGCGCCGTCCGCATCGATGTAGCTGTCGGCGAGCGCATACTGGTCCTGCAAGTACTTGACGTACTCGGGGTCGGCGGCCACCTTGCCCAACGCATCGGAGATGGTCTTGATCTTCGCCGGGTCGGTGCCCTTCTTCAGGATCACCATCCGGAACTGGTAGATGCTGATCGGGTGACCGATGTCCTTGGAGCTGGGGACGTTCGGGAAAGCGGAAAACCGCTTGTCGTCGAACACCACGACCGGCTTCATCTGATTCCCCTGGAGGAAGCTCTTGACGTCGCCGAGCTGCTCATAGAGCACGTCGGCGTGGCCGCCCAGGATCGAGCTGTAGCGCTCGCCGGGTTTGGCAAACGGCACCGACACCAGGTTGATGCCCTTGCTCTTGAAGTAATTGACGTGGATATCGTCGGGCGAGCCGAAGCCGGTCACTGCCACCTTGAGCGGGCGCTTCTTCGCCTCCGCGACGAGATCCTCCCACGAGTTGATCGGCCCGCCCTCCTTGACGAAGAAGGCAGACGGCTGGCGGATCATGATCGCCGCCGGCACGAAATCGTCCTTGCTCCAGGACAGCTTGCCCCCACCGCCCAGCAGGCTGAACGTATCGCCGGTCATGATGCCGAGGCTGTAGCCGTCCGGCGCGCCGGAGAGCAGCTTGGTGAGGCCGGTCTGCCCAGTGGCGCCCGGCACATTCACCACCGGGAACGAGGTGTTGAAGATGCCTTCCATGATCTGGCCCGCCTTGCGGCCGACCTGGTCGGCGCCGCCGCCGGGCCCCCACGGCACGATGATCTCCACCGGACGCGACGGGTACTTGTCCTGCGCCAGTGCGACGCCGACGGAAGTGCCGGCCAGCACGGCCAGACCCGCGGCGACGATGGGACGGGCAAAACGAGTGCTCAGCATGGTTCGTCTCCTCTAGGGTTATCGGTATGTGCTTCCGCTTGACGGTCGGATTCGGAAGCTTCGAGGCACTGTATACGATCCTCCCGCTTGGTGCAACCGCTTACATTTCATGCTCGGTCCGGGCTACACTGCGTTCCGCCACGGCGGGTCACGGTTCGGCAGCGCGTCCTTCAGGACCGCTCACGCCACCCGCGCTTCTTTCGGGAGGGGGTCATGAAGGCAATCCAGATCAACGAGTTCGGCGGTCCCGAGCGGATGGGCCTGGCCGAGGTGCCGACGCCGCGCCCCGGCAAGGGCGAGGCGCTGGTGAAACACCAGGAAGCCGGCGTCAACTACATCGACGTCTACATGCGAAGCGGCGGCTACAAGCGCTCGGACACCTACAAGACGCCACTGCCGATGGTGATCGGCATGGAAGGCGGCGGCGTCGTCACCGAGCTGGGCGAGGGGGCCGAAGGCGTCAAGGTGGGCGAGCGCGTCGGCTACTGCCTGGTGCGCGGCAGCTACGCCGAATACGCCGCGGTGCCGGCCTGGCGACTGGCGCCGCTGCCCGACGACGTGCCGTGGGACATCGGCACCACGCTGATGCTTCAGGGCTGCACGGCGCACTACCTCAGCCACTCCGCGTTCGAGCTCAAGCCGGGCTCGACCTGCCTCGTGCACGCGGGCGCCGGCGGCGTGGGCCAGTTGCTCATCCAGCTCGCGAAGCTGCGCGGCGCAACGGTCATCACCACCGTCGGCAATGCGACGAAGGCGCAGATCGCCAAGGCGCGCGGCGCCAACCACGTCATCCTCTACCGCGAGCGCGACTTCCGCGAAGCGGTGATGGAGATCACCGGCGGGCGCGGCGTCGACGTCGTCTACGATGCGGTCGGCAAGGACACCATCGCCCGCAGCATCCGCAGCCTGCGCCGACGCGGCCTTTGCGTGAACTACGGCGGCGCCTCGGGGCTGGTGCAGTCGATCGAGCCGCTGGAGCTGGGCGAGGCGGGCTCCGTCTTCTTCACCCGTCCGCACCTGGCCGACTACACCGCGAGCCGCGAGGAGATCGCCTGGCGCACCGGCGATCTGTTCGCGGCATGGCGCACCGGCAAACTCGCCGTCACCATCGACCGCGAATGGCCGCTCGCCGAAGCCGCCGAAGCGCACCGCTACCTGGAAGGGCGCGGCACGCAGGGCAAGCTGCTGCTCAAAGTCAGCCGTTGACGCCGGCGCGAATTTCGCCGTCCCGGGCGCGCGCGGCGAGCCAACCGCCGTCCACCTTGAGTTCGGCCCCCGTGATGTAGTCGGCGTCGTCGGACGCGAGAAACGCGGCCGCGCGGGCAATGTCCTCGCCGCTGCCCCAGCGCCCGGCCAGCGTCTCGCGGCCCCAGTCGACGTCGGGGTCGCCCGCTGCCTCGGCATTGAGCGGCGTGGCAATGGAGCCCGGGATCAGCGCATTGACGCAGATGTTGCGATGGCGCAGGTCCATGGCCATGGCCCGCACCAGTCCCAGCGCGCCCGCCTTGGCCGCGCAGTAGGCGACCCGGTTCGGCCGGCCGACAAAACTGGCGATGGAGGCGTTGACGATGATCTTGCCCCTGCCCTGCTCCAACATCGCCGGCGCCACCGCCCGCGCCGCCAGGAAATGCCCGGTAAGGTTGATCGACAACATGCGGTTCCAGTCCTCCAGCGTGTGCTCGAGAAAGGGCTTGATGAGCCGCACGCCGGCGTTGCTCACGAGCACGTCGATGCGGCCGAAGCGCTCGCGCGCGTCCGCGGCCAGCTTCGCGACCTGGTCCTCTCGGGTGACGTCGGCGCTCAGCGCCAGCGCGTCGGCGCCCACGGCGCGGGCCTGCGCCGCCACCGTCTCGGCGGCCTGGATCTGGATGTCGGCCACGACCACGCGGGCGCCGCGCCGGGCAAACTCGAGACAGATTTCGCGACCCATTCCGCTTGCGCCGCCGGTAACGATCGCTACCCGGTTTTCCAGAGTTCCCATGGCCAGTCCCTTCGCTGCAGTGGTGGTCAGGCGAGTGTAGACGACACCTTCGTTTAATATGTTCGTGATTTGTTCATAAGTTATTAAAGTTTTCTTAAGATGATGAGCGTCCGCCGACTTCGTACCTTTATTGCCATTGCCGAGCACGGCAGCCTGTCGGCAGCGGCCGAGGCGCTCTTTTTGACCGTACCCGCGGTCAGCATGCAGCTGCGGCAGCTCGAGGATGAGTTGAGGACGCCGCTGGTGGACCGCACCAGCAAACCGCCTCGACTGAACGCCGCGGGCGAGGCACTGCTCGCCAGGGCCCGGGAGGTCGTGTTCCTTTATGACCGGCTGCCAGACGCCGTTTCGGAGGCCGGCGACGTAGCCGGGACCCTGAGCCTGGGGGCGATCCCGACGGCGCTCTCAAGCCTCCTGCCTCGAGCGCTCAAGGCAATGGCGGCGGCCCATCCACGCCTGCAGATCCGCGTCGTGCACGGCCTGTCGCCCGTGTTCGCCGAACAGCTGCACCACGGCGACATCGACGCAGCCATCGTCAGCGAGCCGGCGCAGCTGCCCGAGGTCCTGCGCTGGCGGGCGTTCGCCACCGAGCCGGTGATGGTGATCGCGCCGCCCGGTGCGCCGGGCCAAAACGACCTCGACGTGTTGCGCGCGCTGCCCTACATCCGGTTCAATCGCCGCTTTTGGGTGAGCCGCGTCATCGAGGATCACCTTCGCGCCCGCGGCCTCGCCCTGCGCGAGACGATGGAGCTGGATTCTCTGGAGGCGATCTTCCTCATGGTGCACCACGGCCTGGGGGCGTCCATCGTACCGGTCAGCGGCGGTGGCCTGGAGTGGCTTCCGGCGGTGCGACAGCTTCCGTTCGGCGAGCCGCCGATGACCCGCACCATCGGGCTCGCCGAGCGCGTGGAGAATCCCAAGGCGCGCATCACGGCCGCGTTGTTTGCGGAACTCGACGCGGCGGCACGCCTGGCCTCGGCGCAGCCCACCCCCTGATCCATCGATTCCAGACCGGAGAAAGAACACGTGTCCCGACTTTTCTCGCCCATCGGCCTGCGCGAACTCACGCTGGCCAACCGCGTCGTCGTCTCGCCCATGTGCCAGTATTCGGCGAACGAGGGCTCCGCCACGGACTGGCACCTGATGCACCTCGGGCAGTTCGCCGTCTCAGGCGTCGGCATGGTGATCATGGAGATGACCAACGTCGAGCCCGCCGGCCGCATCACGCCGCGCTGCATGGGTCTATGGTCCGATGCGAACGAGGCCGCGCTGAAGCGGGTCGTCGCGTTCTGCAAGGAGCATGGCAGCGCCGGGTTCGGCGTGCAGCTCGCGCATGCCGGGCGCAAGGCGTCCACCCTGCCGCCGTGGGAAGGACGCCGAGGGCTGACGCCCGCCGAGGGCGGCTGGACACCGCTGGCGCCGTCGGCCGTCCCCTCGGGGAAGGGCGCGCTCGAGCCGCGTCCGCTCACGGCCGACGAAGTCGTCGGCCTGACCCAGGCATTCGCGGACTCGGCCCGCCGCGCGGACCGAGCCGGGGTGGAGGCGATCGAAATCCACGCCGCGCACGGCTACCTGCTGCACCAGTTCCTGTCGCCGCTGTCGAATCGGCGCGACGACCGCTACGGCGGATCGCTCGCGAACCGCATGCGTTTTCCGCTCGAGGTGTTCCGCCGCGTGCGCGCCGTGTGGCCCGCGCACAAGCCGCTCGGCATTCGCGTCTCCGCCACCGACTGGGCCGAGGGCGGGTGGGACCTGGAGCAGACGTTGGCCTTCGCGCACGAGCTGAAAAAGCTCGAGTGCGACTGGATCGACGTATCGAGCGGCGGTCTGGTCAAGAACCAGGTCATCGAAACCGCACCCGGCTACCAGGTGCCGTTTGCCGAAGCGGTGCGCCGCGAAACCGGGCTCACGACGATGGCCGTGGGGATGATCACGGAGCCGAAGCAGGCCGAGGAGATCGTCGCCGCCGGGAAGGCCGACCTGGTCGCGCTCGCCCGCGGCATGCTCTACGACCCGCGCTGGGCGTGGCATGCCGCCCACGAGCTGGGGGCCGAAGTAACCTACCCGAATCAATACCTGCGCTGCCGCCCCTGGGTGCGCAACGACACCTTCGCCGAGCGCGAGGCGGCGCGATAAGCCGCGGCGGCGCCGTGGCAGGCGGCCGCGTGCCGGGAAGCAGGGCGCGGTCCGGCGCTCGCCCGCTTCAGGGCTTGTCGCCCTTCTTGGCGCGTTTCTCCCGGTCGGCGCGGGCCTCGGCGGCATCCTTCGCCGTCGGCTCGGGCCAGTTGGCGCCGTGCCGGTTCGCCATGTAGACCACGCCGCGCAGGACCTCGAGGTCGCTGTACTCCTCTCGGCCGCCCTTCGCGGGCATCAGTCGCGCGCCAACGATGGCAACCCCGCCCAGATCCTCCATGCCCTCGGCGATCAGCTTCTTCCACTTGGCCTGGTCGCCCATCTTCGGCGCATGCGCCCAGCCGATCCGATGGCAGATGACGCAGGTCTCGTTGTAGACCTGCTCGCCGCTCTTGCCGGCGTTTCCCTGCCCCATCGCCGGGCCGACGGCGGCCGCGAGCGCGGCGATGGCAAGCGTTGCGGTAACTTTCATGGTGCCCCCCTGAGGTACGGTCGCGATGGTCGTCGGCGCCGCCCCGCGGCCAGCCGTGACCGGGGCGTCGCTATCGTCGACTCAGTTTCGGTCGCGGCGCCGCGGCGCACCTTGACCGATGTCAAAGCGCTCGCCAGTGGATGCGGCGGCATGTCGGTGGGCTCCGAAGCGACCGCCCGCACCCGACAACCGACCGCCGGTCACCCACCGAGAGCGCTCGCCATGCTTTCCGTCGATCCGGCCGGAGGGTCGACCGCCGACTTCGTAAGCCCCATCTTTCAAGGAGTTACCTGGAAACCATGGGGCGGGTCGCCGCGGCGCAGCAATCAATCCCGCCTGATGTCGGCATGCCGATGATAAGAAAATCTGATCGTTTGCCTAAGGAACCGTTATGGATTTCGGACTATCATACGTCGCAGCAGGCTTTCACATAATGAAAGTCTGCTCCCTGATAACGCTCAAAAAGGCGGGAGACTTCGATGGCAGCTGTACTGAAGAGCAAGGGCGGCGCGTTCCGCCCGATGGAAGAAACCGACGTCTACGGCGACGGCGGGGGCGAACTGAACGGTTATCCGTCGGCGATCCTCTACAAGCTGCAGGTGCGCTATCCCACGCGCATCGTCGACAGCCGGCTCCCGGCCGCCAACGAGTTCGGCGACCTCTGATATTCCCCGCTGCCGCACCGGCAGCCCGTCAAACCTCCGCGTAATTCCTCCGGGCTCCAAGCCCCGGCGGCGCGGTTTTGCCGTTTTCCCTAGATGCAGCGGCCGCCGTCGACCTCCAGGCAGGCGCCGGTGATCATGTCCGCCTCGTCCGAGGCCAGGAACAGCGCCGCGTTCGCGATGTCGGCCGGCCTCGACAGCCGGCCCAGCGGAATGCCGGCGACGATCTTGGCGCGGCGCTCCGGCGTATCCGGGCCGCCCATGAACTGCTCCAGGAGCCCGGTCTCGCCCATCACCGGGTTGATGCAGTTGACGCGGATCCTGTCGGGACCCAGCTCGGCGGCCATCGACTTGCTGGTGATGATCGCCGCGCCCTTGCTGCCGTTGTACCAGGTCAGTCCCGGCCGCGGACGCACACCCGCGGTGGAGGCAATCGTGACGAACACGCCGCCGCCCTGCTCGCGGAAGTACGGCACGGCGTGCTTCGCGGTCAGGAACAGGCTCTTCACGTTCACCTGGTAGATGCGGTCGAACTCCTCCTCGGCGACCTCCAGCATCGGCCGGTTCTTGTGCGTGTAGCCGGCGTTGTTGACGATGATGTGCAGGCCGCCGAAGCGCTCGATCGGCGCCCGGACGAGGGCCGCGACGTCGGCATCCCTGGAGACGTCCCCGGCGGCAAAGAACGCCTTGCCTCCGGCGGCGTTGATGTCCTTCGCCACGCGCTCGCCGCCGGCAGCGTTGATGTCGTTCACCACCACGCTCGCGCCTTCCTGCGCGAAGCGCCTGGCGATCGCCTCGCCGAAGCCCGATCCGGCGCCGGTCACGATCGCAATCTTGTTCTTGAGCCGCATGGCCGCTCCTCCTCTGGCGAAAGCGGAAAACTCTACCAGACGATGCCGCCCGCGGGTTTCGCCGACGCGCCGCGCGGCCTAAAATCGGACCAGCCCCGTCGCGCGCCCCGCGCGCGGCCCTGACCGGAGTCCCCTTATGTCCAATGTCGAACCCCTGCGCCCCTCGTCATCCGTCACGCCCAAGGAAGGCGCGCTCGCCGCGGCGCGCCGGGTTGCCGGCAAGGTGGTGGTGGACGGCAAGCTGCAGAGCGCTCCCAGCGCGAAGACCTTCCCCGTCGAAAACCCCGGCGACGAATCGATCGTCGCCGAGGCCGCGCGCTGCAGCGCCTACGACGTCGCTTGGGCCGTGGAAGCCGCGGGCCGCGCCTGCACCGACTGGGGCCGGCGCCCCGCCCGCGAGCGCGGCGATTTGCTGCGCCGCGCGGCCGACCGGCTCGAGACCCACAGCGAGGAGCTGGCGCGCCTGATGGCGCTCGAGACGGGCAACGCGCTCTCGACCCAGGCCCGGCCCGAGCTCGCCGGCACGCTGGAAATGCTGCGCCTGTTCGCCGGCCTCGCGTCCGAGCTCAAGGGCCGCACGCTGCCGTGGGAACCCGACACGCTTGCCTACGTCGCGCGCGAGCCGCTCGGCATCGTCGGCGCGATCATCCCCTGGAACGCTCCGCTGGTCTTGTGGGCGGCAAAGATCGGCCCGGCGCTCGTCGCCGGCAACGCCGTCGTCCTCAAGAGCGCCGAGCAGGCGCCGCTGGCGGTCATGCGCGCGACCGAAATCATGCAGGAGGTGCTGCCGCCGGGCGTGCTCAACGCGATCTCCGGCTACGGCGAGGAGGCCGGCCAGCCGCTCGCCGAGCATCCGGAGGTGCGCAAGGTCACCTTCACCGGGTCCGCATCCGTCGGCAAGCAGATCCTGCACTACGCGGCCGACAAGCTCTGCCCGGTGACGCTGGAGCTGGGCGGCAAGAGCCCCAACATCATCATGGACGACGCCGACCTCGACAAGGTGGTTCCCGGCGTCATCGTCGGCATGCGCTTCACGCGGCAGGGCCAGTCGTGCTCGGCCGGCACGCGCATCCTGATTCAGGACAAGGTCTACGACGAGGTCGTCTCGCGCACCATCGAAGCGCTGGCAAAGCTCACCGTCGGCGATCCGCTCGACGAGCGGAGCCAGATGGGCGCGATCATCTCGCGCGAGCAGTTCGAGCGCGTCGCGCGCTACGTGGAGATGGCCCGCGAGACGAAGGACACCCGGATCCTGTGCGGCGGGACGCGGGCGCAGCACATGCCCAAGGGCTACTACTACACGCCGACGCTGATCGAAGGGGTGCCCGAGCAATCGCCGGTGTGCCGCGAGGAGATCTTCGGCCCGGTCGCGATCCTGCACCGATTCAGCGACTTCGACGAAGCCGTGCGCATGGCGAACGACACCGACTACGGGCTCGCGGGCGCCATCTGGACGCGGGACCTAAACCGGGCGCTCCGCTTCGCCGAGCGGATTCAGGCGGGCTTCGTGCAGGTCAACCAGTACATCGGCCCGCGCGCGGGCCTTGCCTACGGCGGCTACAAGATGAGCGGCCTCGGGCGCGAGTACTCGCTGGAGGCGATGCTCGACCACTTCACCACGACCAAGACGGTCGTGGTGAACTACGCGGACTAGCGCCCGGCCGCGGCGGGCACGGTCGTCCACGCGGCGGCCGCTCCGGCGGCGGGGGGATCAGGAACCTCCGACGCCGGGGCCGGGTCCGAAGCATGCGCCGCGCCACCGTACAGTGCGCCCTCTCCACCCCGTTTACGCATTCGGAGCTTCCATGGATCAGCCCGTCGCCGCCCCCGTCGCCAACCCGCTGCTGGACTTCTCCGGCCTGCCGCGCTTCCAGGACATCCGGCCTGAGCACGTCACGCCCGCCGTCGAGCAGTTGCTGGCCGACGGCCGAGCCGTGACCGAGCGGGTCGCGGCGGCGACCGAGGCGCCCGCGTGGGCCACCGTCATGAAGCCCCTGGACGACGCCAACGAGCGCATCAGCCGCGCCTGGGGCCAGGTGTCGCACCTGAACGCGGTGATGAACTCGGCCGCGCTGCGGGAGGTGTACAACGCCAACCTGCCGAAGGTGACGCAGTATTACGCCGAGCTGGCGCAGAACCAGGCGCTGTTCGCAAAGCTGAAGGCGATCCGCGCCGGCGCCGAATACCCCAGGCTGACGGCGCAGCAGAAAGCCGTCCTCGAGCACGAGCTGCGCGACTTCCGCCTGGGCGGCGCGGATTTGCCCGAGGACCGGCGCGCGCGCTTCCTGGAGATCCAGGAGCAGCTGGCCAACCTCTCGTCGCGCTTCAGCGACAACGTGCTCGACGCCACCAACGCCTTCGCGCACTACGTGGAGCGCGAGGCCGACGTCGCCGGCATTCCCGAGGACGTGCTGCAGGCGGCGCGCGAGGCGGCGGAGAAGGACGGCAAGCCGGGGTGGAAGTTCACGCTGCACATGCCTTCCTACCTGCCGGTGATGCAGTACGCGGAGAACCGCGAATTGCGTCACGCGATGTACCGCGCCTACTCCACCCGCGCCAGCGAGTTCGGCAAGCCGGAATGGGACAACACGCCGCTGATCCGCGAGATCCTCAGACTGCGCAAGGAAGAGGCACAGCTGCTCGGTTTCGCCAACTACGCTGAGGTCTCGCTTGAGCCCAAGATGGCGCAGACGCCCCGGCAGGTGCTCGACTTCCTGCGCGAGCTCGCGGCGAAGGCGAAACCCTACGCCGAGCGCGATCTGGCCGAGTTGACCGAGTTCGCCCGCAGCGAGCTCGGCCTCGACACGCTGGAACCCTGGGACGTCGGATACGCGAGCGAGAAGCTGCGCCTTTCGCGTTACGCGTTCTCCGAGCAGGAGGTCAAGCGCTACTTTCCGCAGACCCGGGTGCTGCCGGGCATGTTCCGGCTGGTGGAATCCCTCTATGGCGTGCGCATCGCCGAGGCCGAGGCGCCGAGATGGCACCCGGACGTGAAGTTCTACTCGATCACCGGCGCGGCGGGCGAGCCGGTGGGCCAGTTCTACGTCGACCTTTATGCCCGCGCCTCCAAGCGCGGCGGCGCCTGGATGGACGACGCGATCACGCGCCGGCGC
>CAZGTK010000019.1:0-15175 GCA_964528415.1 uncultured Burkholderiales bacterium
CCGGCGAGGGCGGCTTGAGCCGCGAGAAACAGCACCAGCGCCGCCAGGATGCGGAGAGAGGAGCGGCGCGATTGATGGAGGAATGCCATGCCGGCTTTACGACCGGGCCGGAGCGGCGTTGGTTCCCCCGCGCGTCGCTCCCGAGCGGGTCGCAACGGGCCCCGCGGGCCGCCGGCCCGGTAGACCGGCGCGGCCTAACGCGGCGAGCCGACGCCCGCCGCCCGCAGCGCCTGCTCTTCGGGGCCGCGCCCGGCGCAGCAGTTCGCCAGCCGGCCGTCCACCACCACGGCGGGCACGGTGCGCACCCCATAGCGGTGCGCCTGCTGCGCCACGGCAGCGTCGTGCATGTCGAGGATGCGGATTTCGCAGGACGGGCAGGCGATGCGGTTGACAAGCGCAATGGTTTCCTCGCACGCCGGGCAGCCGGCGCTGAAGATCTCGATCAGACGCGTCGTGGTCATGGCTACGTCCTCATGGCGAACGGCTGGTAGCGGGTCCGGAAGCGGCGCTGCAGGCGGGACACGACTTTGCCCGGCGGTTCGCTCGCCGCTGTCCCAGCAGCGCCGCTGCCAGCAAGGCGGCGCCGCCGTAGCTCGTCCATTCCAGTTCCCAGATGTAGCGTCCGGCCAGCAGCGCGATCGCCGCGGCCACGCCCAGCGCCAGGGGGAGTCGATCCCCGGTGCGCCGCGCGCACAGCGCCAGGAAGCCCAGCGCGACGACAACAAAAGCGAGCGTCAGCGGCAACAGCAACGGCGTGAAATTGCCGACCTCGATCCCGACCGCGGCAAGGGTAGCGGCAACAGCGGGAAGGCACGCGGGGCAGGCGGCCTTCGGCAGCAGGCCGGCGCCCAGCGCTGACAGCGCCGCCACGCCGCCGGCGTCCGGCAAACGCGGGGCCGGGGTCCGCAGGGCGGCCACGATCCACTCGGCTGGCGGCCCGGCACGCCGCGTTCCGTCGGCGCCGATGTATACGCGGCAGGCAGATGCATCGGGCGCAGCGCCGCCGCCGGCCACGTCGCGCCGGTCCACCAGGATCGTCGGCGAGCCGTGGCGGCGGGCGCGAAGTGGCGTCTCGGCCGCGCCGCGCTCCCATTCGAGCCAGCGAGCGGGCGCGCCGAGCTTGGCGAAGGCCCGCAGCAGCTCGGACCGCGCCGCCTCGACGTTGGGGCAGCCCGCATCGTAGATCAGCTCGACGCGCGGCGGCCTCACTCGCTCTCCAGGGTTTCCAGTATCGGGCACTCGTTTACCGGTCCCCGCCCGCGGCACGATGCGGCGAGGCGCTCCAGCGCGTCGCGGATGCGCCGCAGGTCGTCGATCTTGGCGTCGATTACGGCGATCTTCTGCCGTGCCTGGGAGCGCACGTCGGCGCAGGTGGCGTCGGCGCGCACGCGCAGCGACAGCAGGCCGAGGATCTCGCTCAGCGAGAAGCCCAGCTGCTGGGCGCGGCGGATGAAGCGGAGCCGGCGCGCGGCATCCGCGCCGTACAGCCGGTAGCCCGACGGCGCCCGATGCTGGGCGCCGATCAAGCCGCGGCGCTCGTAATAGCGGATGGTCTCCACGTTCACTCCGGCGCGTTCGGCCAGCTTGCCGATTGTCAGATGGGTTGGATTCCGCATCGTCGTCTCGATGGTTGCAACGCTAAACCCCGGACCGGGGTACGGAGTCAAGGCCGGCGGCCGCCGCCGCGGGGTCGCGACGCGCGCGGTAGAGAACCCCCGGGGAGCGGATTCGCAACCAGCCAGGGCGGGGCGAGGATCGGGCGCAAAGCCCGCTTCGCGCCGCGCGGCGGTCGCATCGGATCAGCGCGCGCGCCCGCGCTCGGCAATGGGCGTCCACGACTTTCCCCCGTCGCGGCTGAGAAAGACACTGCGCTCGAACGTCGCGATCGCGTACTCCGACGGCCGCTTCGGGTTCTGTGCGACGTACGCGACGGCGTCTTCGGGCAGCTCGGGCACCGGTACCGGAGCGGCGCGCCCGCTGGCAAGGTCGATGCGTGCCAGCGTCCCGCGGCCTTCGTAACTCCCGCCCCAGAGATGCCTGCCGTCGAGGTCGAAGAACACCGATACCGCCTGGGCACCGCTCTTGAGCGGCTTGAAGGTGTCGCCCGAGTCCCGCGACAGGTAGATGCCCGTTGAGGTCGCCACGGCGAGCGTTTTCGGATCGGCGGGATGGACCGCCAGCGCCGCGATCTTTCCGGACAGTCCGTTGGCCCGGACCTCGTGCCATCCGAATCCGTCGTTTACGGTGTAGTACAAGCCCGGCTTGCGCATCCGCGAATTCGGGTGGGTGCTGTAGACGTAGACCGCGTTGCTCTCGTAGCCCGTCGCGAGCAGGTGAAAATCCGATTCGCCTTCGAGCCCGAGCTTGCTCCAGGTCTTGCCACCGTCGTCGCTGCGGATCAGCCCCAGCGGATTGGTGAGCCCCGAGCCGGGCGCCGGGTGGCCGCTGCTGTAGACCCGATCCCGCGTGGCCGAGAACCCCATGTAATCGTGCTCCGGCCCCGGCGCCTTCGACCAGCGGCCGGCCCGGTACACCGCGAGCCCGTGATGGCTGGGTATCAGCAATTCCGTGCCATCGGCACTGTAGGCGAGCCCGTGGATATGCGTCAGGGTGATCTCACCCGGGGCGGCGTAAGCAGCGGTGGCAACAGCGATGAGGGCGGCTACAGCCGAAGCGTGCGGGAAAAGCCGTTTCATGCGGGAACTCCTTGGTCGGTTGATGATGGCAAAGCAAGCTTGATCCGGTGCGGTCGCTCGAGGGACCCGCTGCTCTGCGGACGCCGGACACGCGGCAAGTCCACCCCGATGCCGGGGCGACGGTGCGCGCTTCCTGGGACGGCGCAATGCAGCCTCCGGTCGGCGTCATGACGCGCCCGCTCCTGGCGAGCGCCAGAACGCGGCCAGCGCGAGACCGGTGCCGAGGGCGGCGAAGGAGATTAGCGTCACGATGGCAGTCGCGGGCGCTGACGCGCTGCCGGCCCAGCCGCCATGGGCATTGCCTTGACCCGTCTGGCTGTGGGCCGGCAATCCACCATCGGCAGCGCCGTCGTCGCGCACTGTCATCATGCCGTGTTTAAGGCCCTTGGACACCAGCCACCAGTTGACAGGGTAAGCCGCGACGAATCCTGCCAGCAGGGCCATGCTCATGAAGAACCAGAACTCCGGATTCGCCGGATCGTGTCCCGCCGGCCACGCGGCGCGAGCGAGGTTCGCCAGCGGCACCATTGCGGCCATCAGCAGGTTCATCGAGAGCAGCTCCGGCAGGAACGTGGTCCGGAGCGCCTGCCGATAGGAACCGCCGGCCGTCTTGCGCATGAAGAGCGCCTGGAAGATCGTCCAGCCGAAGCCGAATCCCAGCGCGTACTCGAGCGCGACGTCGGCGGCCGCCGACAGGTGCAGCAGGCTCGCGACGACGGCGCCCGCGAGGATCCCGGCGCCGTCGCCCGCCACGCAGTGCATGGTCGAGCCGAGCACCTGCTTCCAGCGGAAAGCGGTGTAGCGCTCGTGCGTCAGCGACAGCGGCTCGCGGCAGCCCAGTACATAGAGGAACGCCCCGATCGGCCCCGTGTACGCGGTCACGAGCACGAACGCCCACTTCATCACCGGCGCGGCCGGAACGCGCCGGACGTCCAGGACGACGAACACGAGCGAGAGCCCCGCGAGAACGAACCAGAGCAACATCACCCCGTCGAGCATGCACACCCCCTCAGCACTCAATGCGTATGGTTCTTCGGGACCCGCGACCACGGGCGCTGGCAAGACGACCGCCGCGGCCGTCAGCGCGAGAAAGATCGCGCGCAGGCTCACGAGCGCCCCACGTTCGAGTGAATGACGTTGTTGACATCGCGGCCGCGCCGTCCGGCGTCCGCCGCGTTCCGGGTGTCGTTCGCGCCACCCGCATCCGCTCACCGGCCGCTCGAGGCGGGCGCGCGCGTTCGAGCCTCCCGCTGCAGCGAGGCGATCTCATCCGGCGTGCACTTGCCCATGATCACCTGGTCGGCGACGTGGCAGGGCTGGCCCCGCATGAGATCGGTCCGAACTTGCAGCGGTCCCTCCGCGGTGGCCTCGGGCACGGCATGCTCGCGCAGGACCGCGATTGCGTAGGCGACGAAGAGCAGCGCGACCGCCGCGATCGCCAGCCCGGCGACGCGCCGGCGCCGCCGGTCGCGCTCCGGCACGTTCGCCGTACGGGCGCTCGACATGCTCTCCTCCTATTATTCGGACTCAGTCCCCACCGCCGGTGCGAGCGCCTGCAGCGCGGCGGGTATGCTCTCCACCGGAACAATGGTGCCCGAAAGGAACATGGTCGGGAAGAGCACGAAGAACGCGATCAGGAGCGCCTGCTGCAGGGTGCGCGTAAACGTAGCGATCAGGATGCCCGCCCCCAAGGCACGTGGCGAGCGCGGCAGCCGAGGCGGCGAAGAAAAGGCTCAGGCTGCCGCCGAGCGGCACGCCGAACCACGCCGCGATCGCGAGCGCGCGCCTTGCCCACCGCCCGCAGTCGCTCGTGCGCGAAGCCCGGCGGCACGACGTTCTCGTCCAGAACCGCAGGCGCCGCTTGAGGTTGTCGGTCTTGCCGAGCCGAGAAACGAGAGCTGCCATGGTGTCCGTCGCCTATGCTGCGCCGCCCCGCGTGGGCTGCGCCGCGTGTCTCGGGCGTGACGCTTTCGCCAGGACCGCAACGCCTGACGCGGCTGAAATGACCGAGCCGGCCAGGATTGCGAGCTTCGCGGTGTTGATCAGTTGCGGGTCGTCGAATGCGAGCGCGGCGACGTACAGGCTCAGCGTGAACCCGATGCCCGCCACCATGCCGCCCGCCAGCACGTGCCGCCACTCGACGCCCTGCGGCAGCTCGCCCGCGCGGGCGCGCACGGCGAGCCACGTCGCGGCGCCGATGCCGAGCGGTTTTCCTATGAACAGGCCGAGCGCGATGCCGAGCGAGACCGGGGCGGTCAGGGCGGCAAGTCCGACGTTGTCGAGCGCGATGCCTGCATTGAAGAACGCGAACGCCGGGATGACGACCAGCGCGACCCATGGCCGCAGGCCGTGCTCGAGCGCACGCAGCGGCGATGCCGCGCCGTCTCGCGTCCGCATCGGCACGGCGAAGGCAATGACCACCCCGGCGAGCGCGGCCGGGATCCCGGACTTCAGCATCGCGACCCACAGAACGAGCCCGAGCGCTACGAACGGTGCGGGCCGCGCGACATGCAGCCAGGTCAGCCCCGCGAGGGCAGCGGCTGCGAGCGCCGCAATGGCAAGCGGATACCGGGCGATCTCGCCGCCGTAGAACAGGCCGACCAGCACGACGCCGCCAAGGTCGTCGAAGATCGCGAGCGCGGTGATGAACACCTTGAGCCCGGCGGGAACGCGGTCGCCGAGGAACGCGAGCACACCGAGCGCGAGGACGATGTCGGTCGCGGTCGGAATAGCCCAGCCGTGGACCGCGACCGGGTCGCGCCAGGTAAACAGGACGTAGACCAGCGCCGGGAATGCCATGCCGCCGAGCGCAGCGATGAGCGGAAGGGCGGCGCGCCGCGGCGAGGCGAGCATCCCCTCCCGGATTTCGCGCTTGATCTCGAGGCCTACGAGGAGGAAGAAGAACACCATCAGGCCTTCGTTGACCCATCCGATGGCCGGCTCGCTCAGAATGAGCGGGCCGATCCGAATAAGGACCGGAGCGTGGTGGACCGCCTGGTAGAGAGGGCGCAGCGGTGAATTGGCGGCGGCGAGCGCAAGCGCCATCACCGCGAGCATCAGCACGCCCGAGGTCCGGTCGGAGTGCAGTAGCCTTTGCAGCCTATTCACGAGTCGCCGCTCTGTCCTGCATCGGCAGGAAAAAACGGCCCTGAGTTCAATGGTGAAAGATGGGGGCAGCTGGTTTCATCGTTGCCACAGGATTCGCGCGTCTTCGAGGGGAACCGCGACGCCGTCGCGGTGCGGTATGAATCGTGCCGTATAGTCCGTCGCCGGGCGGGCTGCAGGCACCCCTGCGCGGTAGGCGTAGCCGTTTTTTGCGCCTGCCAATTGCCGCACGCGCTTCATCTCCACCCGTTCCGGTACGCTACCGTCAGCGCCGTTGGCATACAGCTCGACCCGCACGGCCTCCGGGTCAAGATCGTCGAGATACGCCTGAACCTCAAATACGTGCTGCTCGCCGTCGGTCTCTACCTTCACTTCGCCGAAGCGTAGCGCGGCCCATTTTTGGTCCAGCGCGCGCCGCCAATTGACTAGTTGCACGCCGATTGCGTCTTTGTCGGCGGCGCGTTCACGGTAGGCGGAGGCCGCCGGGAGATAGTATTGCTCGGTGTATTCGCGCACCGCGCGGTTGCTGGAAAAGCGTGACGTCAAGCGCGCCATGCTTTCCCGCATCCGGTTCACCCAGGCGCGGGGGATACCCTGCTCGTCGCGGGTATAGAACTCCGGGATCACCTCGCGTTCGAGCAGGTCGTAGAGGGCTTCGGCTTCGATCGCGTCCCAGGCCGGGTCGTCGCCATGTTCCTGGCCATCCCCCAACGCCCACCCCACCTCCGGTGCGTAGGCTTCCGCCCACCAGCCATCCAGTTCGGACAGATTGATGCCGCCATTAACCAGCACCTTCATGCCGCTGGTGCCGCTCGCCTCCCACGGCCGCCGTGGCGTGTTGAGCCAAACATCCACGCCCTGCACCAGGTGCTCGGTCAGATGCATGTCGTAGTCGCTGAGGAAGATCACATGGGGGCGCGCCTCGGGCCGCTGGATGAACCGCGTCCATTGCTGAATCAGGGCTTGGCCGGCCTGGTCCGCCGGATGCGCCTTGCCGGCCAGGATGAGCTGCACCGGACGGTGCGGATGGGTCAACAGGCGCAATAGCCGCTCCGGGTCGTGCAGCAGCAGGGTCGGCCTTTTGTAGGTTGCAAAACGGCGTGCAAAGCCCAGCGTCAGCGTGTTGGGATCGAACAGATGCTTCGCACCGTCAACCGCGTCGGGCGACGCGCCGGACGCGGCCAGTTGCCGGGACAATTGTTCGCGGGCGTATTCAACCAGGGACTCGCGAGCGGTGGTGCGCACTTGCCAGAGGCTGGTATCGGAGATGGCGCGAATGTGCCGTTCATGGGCTTCCGTCGTCCCCAGCCAACGATCCTTGCCACAAGCCTCCGTCCAAAGATTGTCCGCTGCCGCCGAGTCCCAGGTCGGCATGTGAACGCCGTTGGTCACGTGTGCGACCGGCACTTCGTCCACCGGCCAGCGCGGGAAAAGCGGCGCAAAGAGGTGCCGGCTCACCTTTCCATGCAGGCGGCTCACGCCATTCACCGATCCGCTGCCGCGGATCGCCAGATAGGCCATGTTGAAAGGCTCCGACGAGTCGCCTGCATTCCGGCGGCCCAGCTCCAGCAAATCGTGGAGCGTAACGCCGAGCTGCGTCCGGGCGTAACCACCCAGGCAGTGTTCGATCAGGGCAGGAGCGAAACGGTCAAAGCCGGCGGCCACCGCCGTGTGGGTGGTGAAGAGATTGCCCGCTCGCGTTACGGCCAGCGCGACTTCGAAGGACCGCCCGGTTGCTTCCATGAAGCTCCGCGCGCGCTCCAATACGGCGAGCGCCGCATGCCCTTCATTCAAGTGACAGACTTCCGGCTCGATGCCGAGCGCAGCGAGCAAGCGCCATCCGCCGATCCCGAGTACCAGCTCTTGCATCAGGCGCAGGTCCGGCCCGCCTCCGTAAAGCTCGCTCGTAATCCCCCGGTACGGTGGAAAGTTCGCCGCATCATTGCTGTCCAGCAGGTAAAGCTTCACTCGGCCAACTTGAACCTGCCAGGCGCGCAGCCAGATCGGATGACCCGGCAGGTCGAGCTGGAGCCGCAACCACTCCCCGTCGGGGTGGCGCAGCGGTGTAATCGGCAACTGTCCGGGGTCGTTATACGGGTAGAGGGCCTGTTGCGCGCCGTCCTGGTCGATCAATTGCCGGAAATAGCCTTGCTGGTAGAGCAGCCCCACGCCGATGATTGGCACGCCCAAATCGCTGGCGGCCTTGAGTTGATCGCCGGCCACGTTGCCCAGTCCGCCCGAGTAAATGGGCAGCGCTTCGCTCAACATGAATTCCATGCTGAAATACGCAACACAGCTCAGAGGAGATTGCGGGTAGGTTTGCTGGAACCACGCGGGCGCCTCCGCCGCATCCCGCCTCGCTCGCACCAGATTGTCAACGTTTTTTCGGAAAGCGGGATCGGCCCAGACGCGCTGGAGTTTCTCCCGCGAGACGGTCTGCAGGACGACCCAGGGGTTATGCGTGATCTCCCACAATACCGGATCGAGCTGCCGCCACACCTGGTCGGTGGCGTGATTCCACGACGAGCGCATATCCAGGGCAAGCCCGGCCAGGGAATCGAAACCCTCCACGTCCGCGCATAAGAGAAGCTCCTTGGGGTGACTGACCCGTGCTGGTTCGCTCATGGCCTCTCCTTCGAATTTGTCCTGGCCGCAATCTCCGGCTGCTGCGTCGGCGCCGCCAGCGCGGCATCGACGATGGCTTGTGCCTCCGCCAGGATGCGGCGCAGATGTTCTGCGCCACGAAAACTCTCAGCGTATATCTTGTAGATGTCTTCGGTGCCGGAGGGACGCGCCGCAAACCATCCACCCTCGGCGATCACCTTCAACCCGCCGATGGGTGCGCCATTGCCAGGAGCCCGGGTGAGAATACTCTGGATCTTTTCGCCGGCCAGCTCTGCAGACCGTATCTGCTGTGGTGACAGCTGCGCCAGCATTTGCTTTTGCTCCGGGGTTGCGGGGGCATCAACCCGGTCGGAGAGGCACTCGCCGAACTCGCGAGTAAGCTCACGGTAGATTTCACCGGGATCGCGGCCCACGCGCGCGGTGATTTCCGCCGACAGCAAAGCCGGGATGATTCCGTCTTTGTCGGTCGTCCAGACGCTGCCATCCCGACGGATAAAAGATGCCCCCGCACTCTCTTCGCCGCCCAAACCAAGCGAGCCATCGAGCAAGCCATCCACAAACCACTTGAACCCGACCGGCACCTCGTAGAGCTTGCGGCCGAGCTTCGCCGTGACGCGATCGATCATCTGGCTGCTCACCACCGTCTTGCCGGCTGCCGCATCCTTGCTCCACATCGGGCGATGCCGGAAGAGGTAGAAAATGGCGACCGAGAGGTAATGGTTGGGCGGCAGCAACCCCGCGTTCCGGGTGACGATCCCATGCCGATCATGGTCGGTGTCGCAGGCGAAGGCGATGTCGAAGCGATCCTTGAGATCGATCAAGCCCCGCATTGCGTAGGGTGAGGACGGATCCATGCGAATCTGACCATCCCAATCGACCGTCATGAACCGAAAGGTCGGATCGACGACTTCGTTCACCACCGTGAGATTCAAACCATGGCGCTCGGCAATCGCGGCCCAGTAGTGGACGCCCGCGCCGCCAAGCGGATCCACGCCCATGCGGATGTTCGCGTCGCGAATCGTGTCCATCTCGATCACCTTGTCGAGATCGTTTATGTAGGCACTTAGAAAGTCGTGGCGGTGGGTGGTACTGGAGTGCAGGGCCTTCTCGTAAGGAATTCTTTGCACGCCCTGGAGACTGCTTTCCAGAAAAGTATTGGCCCTCGCTTCGATCCATCCCGTGACGTCGTTATCCGCCGGTCCGCCGTTGGGCGGGTTGTACTTGAAGCCGCCATCGTCGGGCGGGTTGTGCGAGGGCGTGATGACTATGCCGTCTGCAAAGCCTGCAGCGCGCCCGCGGTTGTAGGTGAGTATTGCGTGAGAAATCGCCGGAGTGGGCGTGTATTCGTCGTGCTCCGCGAGCATGACATCCACGCCGTTGGCCGCCAGGACTTCCAGCGCGCTGGCACACGCCGGTACAGACAAGGCGTGCGTGTCGATGCCGAGGAACAGCGGGCCGCTTATGGATCGCCGCTTGCGGTAATCGCAAATGGCCTGACTGATCGCCAGAACATGCCATTGATTGAAAGTCTTTTCAAAGGCGGAGCCGCGATGCCCCGAGGTGCCGAACGCGACCCGCTGCTCCGGCACTGAAGGATCAGGTGCGTCGGTGTAGTAGGCCGTAACAAGTCTGGGCAGGTCGACCAGCATTGCCGGCGTCGCCAGCTTGCCGGCCGGGGGATTGGCTTTTACCGGCGCATCCTTTGCGTTGCTCATTCGGCACCTGCAATTCTCATGAGTGGCGGCGGATTGACCTTGAGCGCGGGCTTGTAGCGCATCTTTTCATGGCGATCACCGATCAGGGGCTGCCCGCTGCCGTCATAGCCAGCGCCGCATGGTCCATCCAAGGCCCTCGAGCAAGCGGCCCGGCCAGCGCCGCCTGGCCCAGTCGCCCGGTACGATCGGCACCGACTCGGTCAAATCGTCCAGGAAATGCTGGGCGAGCAGTGCGCAGCTCTTCGGCTCCCGCAAGGCGAGGACCAACTCGTAGTTGAGGAAAAAGCTGCGGTAATCCAGGTTGGCGGTTCCCACCGCGGCCCACCCGCCGTCGACCAGCACGGTTTTAGCGTGCAGCATGCGCGGGAGATACTCGTAGATGCGAACGCCGGCGGACATCAGCGCTCCGTAGAACGCGCGCGCCGCCCAGCGCGTGATCGGCACGTCGCTTCTCGCCGGTACCAGCAGGCGCACGTCGATACCCCGGCGCGCCGCCGTGACGAGCCGCTGCTGCGTCACCAGATCGGGGACGAAATACGGTGTCGTGAGGAAGATCCTCTCTCGCGCCGCTGCAAGAGCATCCGAGTACAGACAATGTATCCGGTGCCGGCACTCGCGCGTATGGTTCGACACCAGACGCGACGCGAGGTCGCCGCGCTCGGCCGGCGTCCAGCGCCGGTCCCCGCGCCAGAACGCGTCGAAGAGCCGCGCCGCATCGTGCGCGAGCACGCCCGAAACCGCCGCGTGGGTATCGCGCCATCGCGCCTCGCCGTAGGACCTGCGCGAGCTTTCCCTGTGGATGTTGAACCCGCCCACGTAGGCGACGCGCTCGTCGATCGCGAGCAGCTTGCGATGGTTGCGGCGGTTGTAGCGCAACGGTTCGCGCCAGCTCCAGCGGTGGAACCATTTCACGCGCACGCCGCGAGCGTGCAGATAGCGCTCCACGGCGCGCAAAGCGCTGCCCAATGCCCCCGCAGCATCCAGGTGCAGTCTCACATCGACGCCCGCCGCTGCGCGCTCGGCCAGCGCCTCGGCGAATTGCCAGCCGACCTCGTCGCCGGCAAAGATGTAGCTTTCCATGCGCACCGCATGACGGGCGCTGCGGATCGACGCGAGCATCGCCGCATACAGTGAATCGCCCTCCGTGAACAGGCAGCTGTCCTCGTCGTGCAATGCCGCGCCCGGCGCACTCTCATACGTCGCAGATATCGACATCCGATCTCCCAAATGGCCGCCAAGGACATGCTGGATGCGAGCAGCGTTGTAGTGAGAACTCGATGAATACCGCAGCTTTCATGTGCGGCATCTGATGTTCTCCTTGGTTGAATATCCGGGAGAGCGCGATCGTTCCGGTGGAACCGCGGCTCTTGCGCGAGACGCGGGCCGATATTCAGCGCCGCATTCGTCTTCGCAATCATTGATCGCCGCGATACGCTTGGGCGCGCAATCGATCATGATGTCCACGTCCCGCAATGCGTCTTCGAGCGTGCCGTGTACCTGCAGCCCCGCTTTGTGCATGCCGGTCCGCACCGCCGCCTGCGCGCGCCAGTCGGCCACAACATCCACGACGCCGATGAGCGTCATGTCTTCCTGCAGCGTGATCGCATGAGCGACGCGCTTGCCGATGACGCCGTAACCATTCACTGCAACACGAACCTTGTTTTGTGCTGCCATGAGGGTTCTCCTGGTTTAATGTAATTGACGGCGACCGCGCTCGCTGGGAATAGGCAATGCTGGCTATTTGAGCCCCGCGAGCTTCGCCCGCTTGAGGAGCAACGCGTTCATGGCGACGATCAGCGAGCTGCCCGACATCGCGAGCGCGGCGATCTCCGGACTGATGGTGAGCGGATAGAACACCCCGGCGGCGACCGGGAAGGCGACGACGTTGTAGCCGACCGCCCACCACAGGTTCTGGTGCATCTTGCGCAGCGTGTGCCGCGAGAGCTCGATCGCGCCGACCACGTCGTAGGGGTCGCTCTTCATGAGCACCACGTCGGCGCTCTCCATCGCGACGTCGGTGCCGGCGCCGATCGCGAAGCCGACGTCGGCCTGGGTGAGCGCCGGCGCGTCGTTGATACCGTCGCCCACCATCCCGACCTTGTTGCCTTGACCCTGAAGCGCCTTCACCTGGTCCGCCTTTTGTCCGGGGAGGACTTCGGCGAGCACGATATCGATGCCCAGTTCCTTTGCAATGCGCTCGGCGGTTTCGCGGTTGTCGCCGGTGAGCATCGCCACCTTCACTCCCCGCGCCTTGAGATCGCGCACGGTGTCACGGGCCGTGGCCCGCGCCGCGTCGGCGATCGCGATCAGCCCCCACAAGCGGTCTGCACGCGCGACGTACACGACCGTGCGGCCGGCGCCCTGCATCTCGGCGGCCTTCGCCTCCAGCCCCGCGAGATCCACCTTCTCGGCGTCCATCAAGCGGCGGTTGCCGATCAGGAGCGCATCGCCGCCGAGGCGCGCCCTCGCGCCCATTCCGTCGACGTTCGTGAACCCCTCGACCGATTCGGTGTCCTCCTCTCCGGCACGCTCGAGGATGGCGTGCGCGAGCGGGTGCTCGGAGTGCCTCTCCATCGCCGCGGCCAGAGCGAGAACCTCCTCCGCGCTGCGTCCGTCGGCGGCCGCGACGTCGACCACCTCGGGCTTGCCCTGCGTGAGCGTGCCGGTCTTGTCGAAGATCACCACGTCGAGCCGGGTCGCGTTCTCCAGCGCGGAGGCGTTCTTGATGAGGATGCCGTTCCTGGCACCGCGGCCGGTGCCGATCATCACCGCCATTGGCGTGGCGAGGCCCAGCGCGTCCGGACAGGCGATCACGAACACGGTGATGGTGAGCGTGACGGCGAGCAGCAGCGTCTGCCCGATGCCCCAGTACCAGACGACGAAGGTCGCCACGCCGATCACGATGGCGATCACGACCAGCCACTGGGAGGCCTTGTCGGCGAGGAGTTGCGCCGGGGCCTTGGAGTTCTGCGCCTCCTGCACGAGCTTCACGATCTGCGCCAGCGCGGTGTCCGCGCCTACCTTGATGGCGCGGTAGCGCAGGCTCCCGCTCTTGTTGATCGTCGCTCCGGCCACCTGACTGCCGACGCCCTTCGCCACCGGCATCGACTCGCCGGTGAGCATCGACTCGTCGACCTGCGACTCGCCCTCGATCACCTCGCCGTCGACCGGTATCTTGTCGCCCGGACGCACGATCACGAGATCGCCGGCGGCGACCTCGGCGGTCGGGATCTGCACTTCGCGGCCATCGCGAATGACGCTCGCCATCGGCGGGGCGAGATCCATCAGCGCCCGAATCGCATCGTTCGCCCCGGCACGCGCCCGCATCTCCAGCCAGTGGCCGAGCAGGATGAACACGAGCAGCACCGCGACCGCCTCATAGAACTGCACGCCGCCGAAAAAGAAGGTCGAGCCGACGCTGAATACGTAGCCGGTGCCCACCGAAAGGACTACCAGGACCGCCATGTTGAGCACGCCGTTCCTGAGCGCTCGCCAGGCGGCGACGAAGAACGGCCAGCTCGGCCACAGCACCGCGCCGCTCGCGAGAATGAACAGCCACCGGTCCATCGCGAGCCCGAACGGCGGCGCGAGCGGCTGCACGTCGAGGCCCATCGGCGAATAGGGCAGGATCGTGAGCGTGAAGGCGAGCGCCACCCAGAAGCGGTTGCGCATGTCGCGCACCATCGCCTGCATGTCCATGCCGGCGCCGTGGCCCATCTCGTGAGCCATCGCGTCCTTTGCATGGCCGGCGTGCACGTCCCGCGCCCGGTCGCGAGGCGCGTGCGCCGCGTAACCGGGCGCGGGATGTGCGGGTGCGGCGGCAGCGGGCGGGTCGTCGTGCCGGCAGACGTGCTCCGGCAGCACCTCGCCCGGGCAGTGGTAGCCGCAGTCGCCGATCCGGTTCTTGATTGTCCTGAGATCGGTCTTCGTCTCGTCGTAGGCCACCGTCGCGGTGCCGGTCACGTAGCTCACCTCGACGCGCTCGACACCGGCGAGTTCGCGCAGGCGCTTCTCGACGCCTCGCGCGCAGAGGGCGGAAAAGAGGCCTCGTATTTCGATTACGGTCGATTTCAGCTTCATCTTCGGTGCTCTTCCGTCGTGAGGCAGAAGGCCCGGCGCCGGACATAGACCGTGCGGGGCAGGGGACACGTGACCGTCGAAGGCAACAGCGGCGCAGCTTCTGATGGCGCGGCCGTGGGTGGCACGTTCGCCGACCGGCGCGTGCAAATCATTGCGCGAGACTCCTTTCCTGGAGTCGGGCGGCATCGAACCGCAACAGCACGCGCGCGTCGACGTCGACGCCGCGAAGGTTCTTGTCCGCGAACGCGCGGTTGTCGATGAGACTGGCTTTCCATTGCTTCAGCGGGTCGCGTTGTCGGGCCTTGAGGCGGGCTTTCTGTTCGGCCCTGCTGATGTCGAGGTAATGCTTGAGCAAGGTGATGCCCGAGCGCAGCAGCATGCGCTCGAAATCGGGGACGGTGGTCATGAATTCTTCGTATTGCGCGTCGTCGCAGAACGCCGTGACCCGTTCGACGCCGGCGCGGTTGTACCAGCTTGCTCATCGCTTTTCTCCCGCTCGCCGGCGCGCGTGCGCGCGAGGTGATCCAGGAGGGCGACGCGACGCGGTCGATCCCGGGCGCGATGGGTGGCGAGCGGCGGCGCCGAGAATCGCGGTGCCGGCGACCAGCGCCGCGGTGACCACCCAAAGACCGCTTGCGTCGAGTGCCGCGAACAGCGCACCGCCGGCGAAGGACCCAAGCGCCTGGCCCAGGCTTCCGGCGCCGGTCAGGACGCCGAGCAGCGTGCCGGTCGCGCCCGCATCGTTCAGCGTGGCGAGATAGGTGATGGCCGGCTGGAGGAAGGCTCCGCCGCCTCCGATGAGGCCGACCGCCAGTCCCGCAATCGCCACCGAGCGCGCCTCGGCCAGAAGGGCGATGCCGGCGGCGACGGCGAGAAATCCCACCCCCAGAAAAATGAAGCCGCCTTGCGCCGCGCGGTGCAGAAACGGCGCCGCAACCATGCCGGCCTGCACCG
>CAZGTK010000020.1:0-14929 GCA_964528415.1 uncultured Burkholderiales bacterium
TGCGGCAGGCCGGCGTCATCTGACGCGCGTCGCACATGGACACGTCCGGGAGGCGTGTGTGAGAATCGCCCGCGGTCCCCGGACCCGGGACAAAGGAGGAGAAACCATGAAGCGCGTGTTGCAGCTGGTGCGCTGGCTCGCGGCGGCCCTGATCGTCGCGGCGTCGCCTGCGGCCCTGGCGGCGGGCAAGCTGGAGAAGACCGACGTCACGATCGCCGTCGGCGGCAAGAGCCTGTTCTATTACCTGCCCCTCACCATTGCGGAGCAGAAGGGCTTCTTCAAGGACGAGGGCCTCAACGTCAAGATCGTCGACTTCCCCGGCGGCTCCAAGGCGCTGCAGGCGATGGTGGGCGGCAGCGCCGATCTCGTGTCGGGCGCCTACGAGCACACGATCAACATGCAGGCCAAGGGCATCCCGATCAAGGCGGTGGTGCTGCAGGGCCGCTACTCCGGCATCGTGCTGGGCGTGCACAAGGACAAGGCGGCGCAGTACAAGTCGCCGAAGGACCTCAAGGGCTGGAAGGTCGGCGTCACCGCGCCGGGCTCGTCGACCAACATGTTCGTCAACAACCTGCTGGTGAAGAACGGCCTCAAGCCCGACGACATCGCCGTCATCGGCGTCGGCGCCACCAGCGGCGCGGTGGCGGCGATGCAGAAGGGGGGCATCGATGCCATCTCCAACCTCGACCCGGTCATCACCCGGCTGGAGGCCAACGGCGACATCGTGGTCGAGGTGGACACCCGCACCGCGGAAGGCATGCGCCAGGCCTACGGCAGCGACAAGTACCACGCCGGCTGCATCTACGTGAGGGACGACTTCGTCGAGGCGAACCCCAACACCACGCAGGCGGTCGTGAACGCCATGGTGCGGGCGGTGAAGTGGCTGCAGACGGCGAGCGACAAGGACATCGTCGCCACGGTGCCGAAGGAGTACTACGCCGACGACGTCGGCCTGTACCGCGTCGGCCTGATCAAGAACCTGCCGACGATGTCGCCCGACGGCCTGTTCACCATGGAAGGCGCGCAGAGCGTCTACCGCGTGCTCAAGGCGTTCCACAAGGACGTGCAGAAGGCCGACATCGACCTCGCCCGGACCTTCGACAACAGCTTCGCCAAGAAGGCCAACGAGAAATACAGGTAATGGCGGAGGCGCGCCCGAGCCCTGCCCGCGGGGCGCCGGACGCCCCGGCGCTGGCGCTGAACGACATCACCTGCACCTTCCCGTCGCGCACCGCCGGCGCCACCACCTACACGGCGGTCAAGGACACCACGCTGCGGGTGCAGCGCGGCGAGTTCGTCTCGGTGGTGGGGCCTACCGGCTGCGGCAAGTCGACGCTGCTCAACGTCGCCGCGGGACTGCTCGAGCCGACCGCAGGCCACGTCGAAGTGTTCGGGCAGCCGCTCGCCGGCATCAACCGCCGGGCCGGCTACATGTTCCAGGCCGACTCGCTGATGCCCTGGCGCAGCGCGCTCGACAACGTCTCGGCGGGGCTCGAGTTCGCCGGCGTGCCGAAACCGCAGGCGCAGGAGCGGGCGATGGGCTGGCTCAAGCGCGTCGGTCTCGCCGCCCACGCCGGCAGCTTTCCGCACCAGCTCTCCGGCGGCATGCGCAAGCGCACGTCGCTCGCGCAGATGCTGATCATGGACCCGGACATCCTGCTCATGGACGAGCCGTTCTCGGCGCTCGACGTGCAGACGCGGGTGCTGATGGAGAACGAGCTCCTCGAGCTGTGGTCGTCCGACCGCAAGTCGGTGGTGTTCATCACGCACGACCTCGAGGAGGCGATTTCGCTCTCGGACCGGGTGGTGGTGCTCTCGGCGGGGCCCGAAACGCATCCCATCGGCCAATACGTGATCGACCTTCCGCGCCCGCGCGACGTCTCCGAGATCCGCCTGTCGCCGCATTTCCTGCAGCTGCACCAGCGCATCTGGCACACGATGAAGGCGGAAGTGCTGAAGGGCTACGCCCAGTCGCTGGAGAAATGATGCGCTGGCCGAGACCCACCGCCCGCACGCTTTGGATCTACCAGATCCTGGTGGCGGCGATCGTGTTCGGCGCCTGGTACGGCCTGACCGAAACCCGCATCCTGCCGCCGTTCTTCTTCGGCGAGCCGCTGATCGTGGCCAGGAACATCGTCCACTGGTTCGTCTCCGGCGAGATCTACCGGCACCTGTGGGTGACGCTGGTGGAGACGCTGCTGGCTTTCGCCGTGGGGACGCTGCTCGGACTCGTGATCGGCATGTGGCTCGCGCTCTCGCCGATCGCCTCGGCGATCTCCGATCCCTACATCAAGGCGCTGAACGCGATGCCGCGCGTGATCCTGGCGCCGATTTTCGCCGTCTGGTTCGGCCTCGGCATCTGGTCCAAGGTGGCGCTCGGCGTCACGCTGGTGTTCTTCATCGTTTTCTTCAACGTCTACCAGGGCATCAAGGAAGTGAGCCCGGTGGTGCTGGCCAACGCGCGCATGCTGGGCGCGACGAAGAATCAGCTGCTGCGTTACGTCTACCTGCCCTCGGCCACGAGCTGGGTGTTCTCGAGCCTGCACACCTCCGTCGGCATGGCGTTCGTCGGCGCCGTGGTGGGGGAGTACCTCGGCTCGGCCCAGGGCGTCGGCTACCTGATCCTGCAGGCCGAGGGCACGTTCGACATCAATACGGTGTTCGCCGGCATCCTGGTGCTGACGGGTTTCGCGCTGGTGCTGGACTGGGTGGTGACCGTCGCCGAGCGGCGGCTGCTGGTCTGGCGGCCCACCGCCAGCGGCAGCGACAAGCTGTAGCGCCGCTCAGGCGGCGTCGGTGAAGACGACGACGCCGCCGAGCTCCGGCGGCGCCGCCACGGCGAGGCCGCGCTCGTCGAACGGCTGCGCGTGCAGCTTCGCGTCCTGCAGCGTGCGCCTCGTTTCCTTCAGATCCGACGACAGCAGGACGTAGCCGGCGATCCACGGCAACGCGGGCGGCTTGACGGCGAGCGCCTGCTCGGTCGCCTCCGGTCCCCAGATCATGACGCTGCCGCGCGCGGTCGGCAGGCGCCAGCCGCGCGCGTCGCTCTCGGCGGCAAGACCGGTGAAGCGGCGGTAGCGCCCGGCGACCTCGTCCGGGTCCTCGACGCACAGGATCACGCTGCGCAGGCCGACGGCCCGGTTGCGGTGCGTGAGCCAGCGGTTCTGCCAGACGAGCTGCGGCGTATGGTGGCAGCAGAACTGGATGCGCCCCTCGGGCATGGTTCCCGGCGGAACGCGAACGACCGTGAAGCGGGCGGTGTCTTCGCCCTCCGGCGTGCCGATCGCGCGCTGCAGCGCGACCGGGTGCAGCGGGTCGAAGCCCGCCTCGGCCAGGCGCACGTGATCGCGCTGCGGGTCCTGCGTGCCGAACGCGACCAGGTGCACGCCGACGTAGCGCGCCATCGCCGCGTTCAGCTGCGCGGCGAGCGGAGTATCCGCGATCGGCGAGAGGAATTCGACGTAGCCGCGCCGGAACATGACGCAGCGGTTGCCGGTGCCCGCGGGCGCGAGGGGCGCGTCCGCATCGGTGCGGTGCTGCTGCTCGGAGAACGGCGTCACCGTGAAGCCCAGGCGCTCGAGCGCCTTGCGCGCCGCCTCGGGATCGGGAACGAAGTGGGCGACGTGATCGAGGTTCAGCTCGCCGGGCGCGGGCAGCTGGGCGCGGGCGAGCGCGGACAGCGGCGACGCCGACTCCTCCGTGCCCGCGGCGGCGGCCTCCCCGTTGCCTTCCGGTGCGGGGTGCCCGATGGGGTCGTGCCCGGTCCCGGTCATGCGCCGTCGTCGCGCCGGATCGGCCGGCGGCAGACGAAGTCGATCTCGACCAGCGCGCCGCGGGCCAGCGCGGTGACGCCGACGCAGGTGCGGGCCGGCCGCCGGCCCTCGGGAAAGTACTCGGCGTAGACCGCGTTCATCGCCGCGTAGTCCTGCTCGAAGCGCGTGAGAAACACGCGCGCGCTGACCACGTGCATGAAGCTCATGCCGAGCCCCGCCAGCACGCGGCCGAGATTGTCCAGCACCTGCCGGGTCTGCGCCTCGATGCCGTGGGCGAGCGGGCCGTTCGGATCGCGCGTCGTGAAGGGCATCTGGCCGGTCACGAACACCCAGCCGTCCGCCTCCACCGCGTGCGAGAAGGGCGCGACCGGGTCCGGCGCCGCGCCCACCATGTGGTGGATGATGTCGTACATCCCTGTTCTCCGTTGCGCCTGTCGGTTGCGGCGCGCTCAGTAGCCGCGCGCCCGGTTGACGCGGTTCCTGAGCGGCTTGCCGGCCAGCAGGCGGGCGAGGTTGTCGAATACCAGGTCCATGGTGTGCGCCATGTAGCGCTCCGCGTCGTCCGAGGAGACGTGCGGCGTGATCAGCAGGTTCGGCGTGTCCCACAGCGGCGAGTCCGCGGGCAGCGGCTCGCGAGGGAACACGTCGAGGATCGCGCCCGCGAGCCGGCCGGCCGCGAGCCGCTCGCGCAGCGCGTCGTAATCGACCACCGCGGCGCGGGCGATGTTCATGACGCTCGCGCCCGGCGCGAGCAGGTCGAGCCGGCGGGCGTCCAGCAGGTTGCGGGTCTCGGCGGTCAGCGGCGTGGCGACGACGACGAAGTCCGCCTTGGGCAGCACGCGGTCGAGCTGGGCCGGCTTGATCACGCGCTCGGCATGGCGCGAGGCCTTGCCGCTGCGGCGCACGCCGATCACGCGGATGCCGAGCCGGCGCGCGGCGCGCGCGGCCGACTCGCCCATGTCGCCGAGGCCGATGATCACGGCCGTCTTGCCCTCGGCCGGCGTGGTGAAGATCTGCTGCCAGCGCTTCGCGCGCTGGTTGGCGAAGATCTGCGGCAGCCGGTCGTTCAGCATCACGAACGCCATGGTGGCGAACTCGAAAGCCTTCTGGCGGTGGACGCCGCTGTTGTTGGTGAAGGCGACCTCGCGCGGGAGCCAGTCGAGCGGGAACCACTGGTCGATGCCGGCGCCGGTGGCGTGGATCCACGCAAGGCGCGGCGCGCGCTGGCGCAGCCCCTCGCGCGCGGGCGGGTTGGAGCCGACGTAGACGTCGGCGGTGGCGAGCGACTTCGCGAGCTTGTCGCCGTCCCAGCCGATGGTGACCTTGACCCGCTTCGCGAGCGCGGGATGGCGCTTCGCCGCCGCGCGCCAGACCGCCTCGGTCATGTGGAACACCGGGGCCTTGCTGCTGACGTTCTCGAGGTGCAGGTGCAAGCGGCTGCCGGCCATGATTCAAGCCCGTGACATGAAAAAACCGGAAGTGTAGCCGCTGTTAAAGGGGCAGCACCAGCATCGTGACGACGCGCGCCGAGTCGCACACCGCCACCCGGCGCCGCAGGAGCGCCTCGCCCTCTTCGACCACGATCTCGTCGGCGTAGCGACCGGCGGCGAACAGCTCCTGCGCGCCGTCCTGCCAGGTGCGCACCACCAGAAAGTTGGTGTGGGCGAGCAGCGCGTCGGCGCCGCGGCCGGTGATCTCGGTGGGACCCAGCAGGTGTCGATAGCCGTGGGGCTGGAACACGTTGGCCTCGCGGATCGCGCTGACGCGGTCCTTCAGCATGCCGCGGTTGTCGCAGAACATGACGCCGACGGGGCGGCCGAGGCGATGGTCCTCGCGCGAGATGATCTGGTAGTAGCCGTGCTCGGTGAAGAGCCGCGGCCACTCCTCCAGCCGGTCCTCGTCGATGGCGTGGGCGTAGCGCACCATCAGCCGGGCGACGGCTTCCCGCTCGGCCTCGGAGACCGCCGCGCCGGCGGTCTGGACCACGGACTGCAGCACGCTAGACATGCATCAGCTCCCGGTAGCGTTTCCAGAAGCCGCGCACCGAGGTCTCGGTGGCACGGGTGGCCTGGGGGCCGACGCCCTTGCCGCCCATCTCGATGACCGCCACGTTGTCGAGGTCGCCGCGGATGCCCTGCTGGACGAAGCCGCCGATGGCGCCGTCCTCCATCGACACCAGGCCGGCCGGACCGACCAGGTTGCTCTGCTTGACGCGCACGGCGGTCTGGTCGGGCGAGTCCTCGTCGAA
The DNA here is from genome assembly GCA_964528415.1 of uncultured Burkholderiales bacterium. Taxonomy (GTDB): domain Bacteria; phylum Pseudomonadota; class Gammaproteobacteria; order Burkholderiales; family UBA6910; genus DATIUV01. Next base: position 6,022 of record CAZGTK010000020.1, read on the forward strand.
GCCGATCAGCGTCCACACCAGCTCGCACTGCCCCGGGCCGTGGGTGATGATCTGGCGCGTGCCGATCGAGTTCATGATCTGCTGCAGCACGAAGCCGGGGAAGATGCTCTGGATCGCGTTCGTGATCTGGTCGTCGAACTCCATCCACTGGTCGATCAGCGACGGGTCGTTGAGGCCGTAGTCCTCCTTCATCGCGCGCAGGATGCCGGAGCTATAGGCCTCGTCGCCCTTGTCCGTGTAGCGCTTGGTGAAGGTGATGTGGTGCCAGCTGCGCTCGTCCTGGCGCGTGCCGCCCTCCGCCGAGAGCCGGTTCAGCTTGAAGGTGGAGAAGAACGCGTGCAGCAGGCTGGGGTGGTAGTTGTCCCGGCTGTTCTCGATGTAGAGCTTCCAGTTGTTGTGCATCCACTGGCTGTAGCGGCCGAGGATCTTCACCCGCCAGTGCAGCGTGCGCTCGATGTGCTGCACCATCACCGGGCCGAGGTAGTCGGCGAGCGTCGGCGTATCCTCGGCGAAGGTGCCGAACACGAGCCCCTTCAGCGTCTCGACGCGCAGCCGGCCGAGCCGGTGGCGCGTCTTGTCGAAGTCCTCCGGCATGCCGCCCTTCTGCTGGATGCCCTTCTCGAACGCGACGCTCTTGAGGCAGCCGTTGAAGTCGTAGATCCAGTTGTGGTAGGGGCAGACCAGGTTCATGCGCGGACGGTGGCCGCGCGTGTCGTAGCAGATGATGGAGCCCTTGTGCACGCAGCGGTTCACCAGGGCAGCGATCCCGCCGTCCTCCTTGCGCGCGACGATCACCGGCGTGTCGCCGACGCGGGTCGTGATGTAGTCGCCCGGGTTCGGAATCTCGACCTCAAGGCAGAGGAAGTTCCAGGTCGGGCCGCGGAAGATCAGGTCCTGCTCCCAGGCGTAGATCTCGGCGTCGCTGAACACCTGCAGCGGCACGCGCGTGATGCCCTCGTCGGGCCAGCGCAGAAGCTCGGCCATCGGCCGGGCGGCAACGGCTTGGCTCATGGCGTCGTCCTCCAAGGACCGGGCGCCGCCCGAACGATCCGGCGGCGCCCCGTCATGCTACCGGCCCATCATGGCCTTGGCTTTCTTGAACGGATCCGGGTCGAACGCGCTGTCGGGCACGTCCTTCTTGACCGACCCGGACTTGCGGAACACGTCCACCATGCCGCGCATCATGGTGAGGTCGCGCGGCTCCATGCTGGCGACGTAGATGCGGTCCCACTGGCTGGCGTAGGCCTTGGCCTGGTCCGGCTTCAGGTTGGCGCGCTTCTGCAGGATCTCGGCCACCTTGTCGACGTTCTTGCCGCCCCACTCGGTCGCCTTGATCATGCCGGCGACGAACTTGGCCGCGGCCTGCGGGTTTTTCGCCAGGTAGTCGGAGTGCATGATGCCGATGCCGATCACGGGCGCCGCGGCGCCGCCGGTCAGCTTGCGCCACTCGTCGACGTAGCCGCCCAGCACGCGCAGCTTGGTGCTGTCCTGGATCGACGCAATGGTGGTGGCGCGCAGCGCCGAGGCGGCGATGTCGCCCTGGTTCAGGAACGCGGCCAGCTTGGACTCGTTGCCGCCCACGACCTCGTAGTCGCCCGGCTTGAGCCCGTGATTGCCCTGCAGCAGGGCGACCGCCAGCGCGTGGGTCGCGCTGCCCGGCGGCGACATGCCGATCTTCTTGCCCTTGAACTCGGCCAGCGACTTGATCGGCGATTTCTGCAGCACGACGAAATCCACCGCGGCGATCTGGGTGGCCAGGATGATCTTGATCGGCACGCCGTCGGCGGCGATGTTGAAGGCGCCCGCCGCGCTGGCGCCGAACGCGACATCGATCGACTGCGTGACGATGGCGCGCGTGGGGCCGTTCACGTCGGAGAACTTGACATACTCGACCTCGAGGCCCTCCTTCTCGAGAAACTTCATCTCCTCCAGCACCGAGCCGAAGCCGACGCTGACGCCGCTGGTCCAGTAGCCGAGCTTGATCTTGTCGGCGGCCAGCGCCGGCGCGGCGAGGGCCGTGAGGCTCGCGATGAGCAGGATGGAGCGCAGTCGTTTCAGGAGCATTGTTGTTCCCTCCAACATAGGTTGCGACGAGCTGAAAAACGGCAGGGTTCCGGCGGCGGGACCGGAACGCCTCCCCCGAACTGCGGCGGCCGGCGGCGGCCGGCCGCCCTTGTCACACTTCCTGGACGTCCTTCTTCCAGCGGAACAGGTGATTCTCGAGCGGGCGCAGCACGCCCATCTCCAGCACCGCCATCATCACCACCAGCGTGATGGTCCAGGCAAACACCTGGTCGGTCTGGATCAGGTCGGCCGCCTGCTTGAGCTTGTAGCCGACGCCGCTGGAGGCGCCGATCGTCTCCGCCACCAGGCTCACGCGCCAGCCGAAGCCGAACGCGAGGCGCGAGCCGGAGAAGAAATAGGGCAGGATCGTCGGCACGTAGATCTTGGTCATCACCTTCCACCGCGGCATGCGCAGCGAGTTGGCCAGCTCGATGAAATCGGCGTTGACCGTGCGCGTTCCCTGCCAGACGTTGGTGATGATGAGCGGCATCGCCGTCATGTAGACGACGAAGATCGTGGTGGCGTTGGAGATGCCGAACCAGATGATCGCGAAGATCGCCCAGATCGCCGAGGACACCGTGTTCATGATCGGCAGGATCGGCTCGAAAAAGGTGCCGACCTTCTTGTTGGAGCCCATCAGGATGCCGAGCGGAACGCCGGTGGCGGCGGCGAGCAGGAAGCCCACCAGCACGCGGTAGAGCGTGATGCCCAGGTGCTGGGCCAGTTCGCCGCTGGCGGCGATGAGCTGGAACGCTTCCAGCACCCGCGGAGGTCCGGGCAGGATGTAATGCGGACTGCCGAGCGAGAGCACCCACCAGACCACGACGATCAGGCCCACCAGCCCGAGCCGCTGCCAGGCGGCGCTGAGCCCGCTGGCGCGGGCCGGACGGATGGCGCCGGCCGTGGCGCTCACGATGCGCTCTCGCACGAGGCCGCCGCAGCGGCGCGGGCGTCGAGTCTCATGCGTCCTCCCCCTTGGCGTCGGCGCCGATCAGGCCGCGCATGTGCTGGATGCAGCGGATCATCTCCGGCGCGGTGTAGTCGCGCGGGCGGGGCACGTCCACCTCGACGATCTCGTGCACGCGTCCGGGACGCGGCGCCAGCACGACGACCCGGTCGGCCAGCACCGCGGCCTCCTCGACGTCGTGGGTCACGAAGACGATCGTCATGTGCAGCAGCCCGTGGATGCGCAGCAGCTCCTCGTGCATCTGCACGCGCGTCAGCGCGTCGAGGCGCGAGAACGGCTCGTCCATCAGCAGGATCGACGGCTCCCGCACCAGGCTGCGGGCGATGGCGACGCGCGAGCGCATGCCGCCGGAGAGCTGGTGCGGAAACGCGGTCTCGAAGCCCTGCAGCCGAACGAGCTCGAGCGCCGCGCGCGCCCGGCGGGCGCGTTCGGCGCGCGGCATGTCGCCCGGCTCGAGCGCGAATTCGACGTTGCGCTGGGTGGTGCGCCACGGCAGCAGCCGGTCGTCCTGGAACACGTAGCCGATCTTGTCCCAGCCGGTGAACTGGCGCGAGGGCACGCCGTCGATGCTCACCTGGCCCGAATCGGCCTTCAGCAGGCCGGCGACGATGTGCAGCAGCGTGCTCTTGCCGCAGCCCGACGCGCCCAGGATGGCGAGGATGCCGTGCTCGGGGACGTCGAAGGTGATGTCCTTCAGCACGTGCAGGTCGCCGCCGTCGCGCGTCGGGAACCACTTGTTGATGTGGCCGAGCGAGATGGCTGGCGTCGCGGTGGCGGCGGCCACGGGTCTCGTATCTTCGTTCACGGCAAGTTGCGGACTCAGCAATGTCGGCTCCGTGAGTCGTTCGGAAACATCGGGACGGCGATGCGTCCCCGACAAACCACACGGCGATTCAAGTTCTGTGCCAAACGCGCCGATCCCCGCGGGATCGGCGTTCCCGCGGACTCGCGGGGTCTGGCGCCAAGTGAAAGGCTGCCAGTTTCGCACCAATCGCGTGCGCCGCAAAGCTGCACTGCACCGTGCGGATGCAGGCCGCGATGCGGGTCTCAGGTCTTCGGCGGCGCCGTGTAGTAGGTGCCGCGGCCGCTCGCCACGAGCGCGCCGTCCTTGTCCAGCACCTCGCCCTCGGCGACCGTGAAGGTGCTGCCCAGCTTGACGATGCGCCCGCGGGCGGTGAGGTCGCCCGGCATCGCCGCGCGATGATAGTCGACGCGCATGTCCACCGTCGGGAACGGGCGTCCCAGCTTGGTGGCAATGGCCCAGTCGGCGGCGAGGTCCACCAGCGCGGCCAGGATGCCGCCGTGCGTGTAGCGGCGCTCGGGATTGACGACGAACTCCTCGCGCCAGGTCGCGGTGACCTCGATCGTTCCCTCGCCGAAGTTCGCCACCTTCAGGCCGAGCCACTGGTGGTACGGACCGCGGGTGATCATCGCCTGCAGCTTTTCCAGCGTCAGCGCTTCGTCAGCCATGCGTTGCTCCTGTGAGGTTGGGGTCTGCCGGCGCCGCCGCGGCGATCTGCCGCAGCGCCGCCTTGTCCACCTTGTTGGTCCCGGCGAGCGGCATGCGCTCGAGGAAGAAGACGCGTCGCGGGTGCTGGTAGGCCGGGCCGTTGGCGAGCGCGAACGACTTGACCGCCGCCTCGTCGACGCGTGCGCCGTGGCGCGGCACGACGAAGGCGTAGGGCACGTGGCCCTTGGTTTCGTGCGGAAACGGCAGCACCACCGCCTGGCGCACGTCGGGGTGGCGCTCGAGCAGCGACTCCACCTCCACCGGGAAGATGTTCTCGCCGCCGCAGACGAACATGTCGTCGGTGCGGCCGACGAAGTAATAGAAGCCGTCGGCGTCGCGGCGGAACACGTCGCCGGTGTGGAACCAGCCCTCGCCTAGGCGCTTGGCCGTCTCCTCGGGCAGGTTGTAGTACTCGAGCAGCAGGCCCGGGTTGCTGACCAGCAGCTCGCCCTCGTCCGGCGAAGGGCCGCCGATCAGCTTCGCCGCGGTGCCGGGGTAGGGCACGCCGACCGAGCCCAACGGCCGCGGCATGCCGTCCGGGTGGGGTCCCAGCGGCACCGGGCCCGCCTCGGTGATGCCGTAGTTGAGCAGCAGCTCGGCGTTGGGGAACGCGCGCGCCAGGTCTTCCAGCAGCTGGCGCGAGGCCGGCGCCGAGCCCATCATGACGGTGCGCACCGAAGACACGTCGGTGCGCGCGAGCAGCTCCCGGTGCGAGAGCACCATCGCCATCATGGTCGGGACGCCCGAGATGACTGTGCAGCGCCAACGCCCGATGGCCTCGATGTAGCGCTCGGCGTTGAACTGCGGCATCAGCGGCAGCATCGCGCCCGCGGTCAACCCCTGCTTGATCGCGTTAAGCGCGTTCTTGTGGTAGAGCGGCGCGGCGACCAGGATCACGTCCGCGGGCGTGGTGCGTCGCCAATAGGCGAGCGTCAGGCGACTCCAGTTTTGGCCGTAATGGCTGAGCACGACGCCCTTGGGCCGCCCGGTCGAGCCCGACGTGTACGGCTGGATCAGCACGCTGTCGGGCTGCGGCTCGAACGCTGCGAACGCGCCAGGATCGAGGAACGCGTCGAAGCTCCCGGCGCCGGCGGCGCCGTATTCGACGATGGCGATCTCCGGCGGGCAAAGGCGCCGCTCGGCGGCGCCGCAGAACACGAGCCGCGCGCCGGCGTCGCGCAGGATGAAGGCCACCGTGTCCGGCGCGAGCTTGACGTTGACCGGCACCGGCACCACGCCGGCGCGGAACGCGCCGATCAGCGTGGCGACGAACTCCCAGCGGTTCAGCGAGACGATGCCGACGCGCTGCTGCGGCCCGACACCCGCGCGGCGCAGGCCGCGCGCGACGGCGTCGGCGAGACCGTCGAGCTCGCGAAACGAGATGGCGCGCGGGGCTGCCGGGTCGGCGAGATCGACCAGGGCCGGCCGCGCCTCGCGGGCGAACGCGGCGAACATCAGTCCGGTGTTGCCCGGATAGCCGCGGGCTTCCGGCGGAGCGTCGAGCATGAAGTCCGTGTGGTTTTTTGCGGGTGCCGCCGGTCCGGCGGCGGCTGCGGAAACGCCGCTAGAGCGCCGCTGCGGCGAGGCGCTCATCGTAGACGCGATTGACGTCGGTTGCAACGCGGGCCGCGTCCACGCCGTAGACGTGGATCGAGATGCACCGGCCGGCGTCGGGGTTCAGCAGCTGATGGATCGCGTGACCGCCGGGGTCGAACACCGTCGAGCCGGGCGGCCGCAGCGACTCCGTGAGCGCCACCGCGGCGCCGTCGCCGGCGTCGCGAAAACCCCTTTCCATGAGCGCGCCTTCCAGCACCGCGTAGCCGCACCAGGTGTCGTGGGCGTGAACCGGGCTTGCCTGGCCGGCCTCCCACACCAGCGAGACGATGGTGAAGCGCCCGTCGGGATCGGCGTAGAGGACGTGGCGCGTGTAGCCGGCGGCGCTGCCTTCGCGCTGGGCGGGCTCCAGCAGGTCCGCGGACGACGCGCAGCGGGCGAGCGAGCGCGTCATCGCGCGCGGATCGGCGGCGCCGTCCGAATCGACCGCGGCGGCGACGGCTGCGGCGAGTTCCAGCAGGGCGGGGCGCACGGGCATCAGGTCTCCATCGAAATCGGCGCCCGCATCAGGGCCGGGCTGGACACCACCGCGCGCAGCACCATCTCGCGCGCGGCCTCGATCTGCTCGCGGCAGATGCGCTCGGCCGCGGCGCCGTCGCCGCTGGCGAGCGCCTTGATCAGCGAGCGGTGCTCGTGCTGCATCTCGAGCGAGCGATTGCGCAGCCCGAGGCCCAGCAGCAGCATGCGCGTCATCTCGTCGAGCAGCTGGGCGGAGGCGTTGGCGAGGCGCTGATTGCCGGTGGCGAGCGCGACGGCGACGTGGAACTCGCGATTGGCATTGAGGAAGCGCAGCCGGCTCTCGGGATCGTCCGGCGTGTAGCCGGCGCGGCACACCTCGTCGAGCGCCTTCAGGCGGCGGGCGTCGACGCGGCCGGCGGCCAGCCGCGCGGTGGACGGCTCCAGCAGCAGGCGCAGCTCGAATACGTCCTCGATGTCGCGCAGCGTCACCGGGCTCACGGTGTAGCCGCGGCGCGGGGACGACTTGACCAGGTGCTCGTGCGACAGCCGCGCCAGCGCCGCGCGCACCGGCGCCTTGCCGAAGCCGTAGCGGGCCGCGAGCTGCGCTTCCGACACCTCGGCGCCGGGGCCGATGGCGCACATCAGGATGTCGTGCTTGATGCGCTCGTACGCCTGGTCGGCGAGCGGCCGCAGGCTCGTCGCGCCGGCAACGGCCCGCAGGTGACGGCGCTTGCTCGCGTTCGCCATGCAGTGGTCCCTCGGTGGGTTTCATGGTAGGTTACGGAGCGCCATCTGACATGTCAACGGTACACGCTTGGGATGGCAACATTGTGCGACGGGGCGTCCGGCGCCGACGGCCGGTGCCGTAAAATGGCGCCTCGATTCTGATCCCCAGCCAACGACAAGGACGGAAAAATCCATGAAGGCAGTGGTACTTCATCAGCACGGCGGGCTCGAGAACCTCAAGCTGGAGCCGAACTTCCCCGACCCCGTGGTGCAAGACGACCACGTGGTGATTCGCGTGCGGGCCTGCTCGTTCAACTATCACGACGTGTTCACCGTCAAGGGCATGCCGGGCATCAAGGTGCCGCTGCCGGTGATCATCGGCCTCGACATGGCCGGCGAGATCGTCGAGGTCGGCGGCGGCGTCACCCAGTGGAAGAAGGGCGACCGCGTGCTGGTGAACCCGCTGCACCCGAAGAGGGGCCTGATGGGCGAGATGATGAACGGCGGCCTCGCCGAGTATTGCCTGGTGTGGCAGGGCCAGCTGATCCGCATGCCCGAGGGCGTCACCTTCGAGGACGCGGCGTCGCTGCCCGTGGCCTACGGCACGGCGCACCGCATGCTGGTCACGCACAAGACGGTGAAAGCCGGCGACAAGGTGCTGGTGCTGGGCGCGAGCGGCGGCGTCGGCACCGGCTGCGTGATGCTGGCCAAGATGCTCGGCTGCGAGGTCATCGCCTGCGCCAGCAGCGCCGACAAGATCGGGCGCCTGAAGGAGATGGGCGCGGACCACGTCATCAATTACAAGGACACCGATTTCTCCAAGTGGGCGATCGAGAAATTCGGCAAGCCGCAGCGCCGCTCCTACGACGGCGGCGTCGACGCGGTGGTGAACTTCACCGGCGGCGACACCTGGGTGCCCTCGCTCAAGTGCGTCAAGCGCGGCGGCAAGATCCTGGTGTGCGGCGCGACCGCCGGCTTCGACCCGAAGGAGGACCTGCGCTACGTCTGGAGCTTCGAGCTGCAGATCGTCGGCTCCAACAGCTTCTACGACGAGAACCTGAAGGCGCTGATGGACCTGATCCGGGAGAAGAAGATCAAGCCGGTGGTGGACAAGGTGCTGCCGCTCGAGCAGGCCGCCGACGGGCTGCGGCTGATCGCCGACCGCGAGGTGTTCGGCAAGGTGGTGGTGACGCCGTGAAGCGCGAGGCGCCGCCGGCCGCGCTGCCGTTCGACTGGCAGTTCCCGTATCCGTCGCAGCGCATGCCGGTGCTGGCGGCCAACGTCGTCGCCACCTCCCAGCCGCTCGCCGCGCAGGCGGGGCTGAAGATGCTCCAGCGCGGCGGCAACGCGGTCGACGCCGCGCTCGCCACGGCCATCGCGCTCACGGTGTTGGAGCCGACCGGGAACGGGCTCGGCTCCGACGCGTTCGCGCTGGTGTGGGACGGCGAGCGCCTGCATGGCCTCAACGGCTCCGGACGCGCGCCGGGTGCCTGGTCGCCGGCGCGCTTCGCCGGCCGCGACGCGATGCCGATCCACGGCTGGGACGCGGTGACGGTGCCGGGCGCGGT
>CAZGTK010000021.1:0-14676 GCA_964528415.1 uncultured Burkholderiales bacterium
CCGTCAACGCGTTTAGATCGGCGCCGAACTCATCCTTGGCCACGCAGTCGCCCGATGACGTGACGATCGCCGCGCAGCAGGGCGTGACGATCACCACCGCGGAGCAGACGCTCGCCACCGAGAACTACCGGTACGAGAAGAAGTCGGGCGCTTTCGGCAGCGGCGGCTTCGGCTTCACGATCGGCCAGCAGACCATCAAGTCGCTCGAGACCGAGAACAGCCTGACCAACCTCGGCAGCACGGTGGGGTCGGTGCAGGGCCGAGCCGGCATCGTCGCTGGGGAGGACTACCGGCAAACCGGTTCGGAGGTTCTCGCCCCCGCCGGCGTCGACATCGCCGCGCGCAACGTCACCATCGACGCGGCGCAGGACGCGAGCCGCTACACCTACTCCTACGAGCGCAAGCAGAGCGGCGTGTCGGTGGCGCTGACCGGCGCGGTGGTCTCGCCGCTGGTGACCGCCAAGGACAGCCTCGACCGCGGCGGCGACGTGGAGGACAGCCGCCTCAAGGCCGTGTACGCGTATCGCGCGGGCCGCAGCGTCTACGAAGCCGGCGAGCAGGCGCTCGCGGCGGCCGCCGGAAAGCAGCCCTACTCCCAGGTGCAGGTCAGCGTCGGCAGCAGCGAGCAGAAGCTCGATTCGCGGACCGACTCGACGCGCGCCGTCGGGTCGACGGTATCGTCGGCCGGCGACGTCAGCATCGCCGCGGTGGGCAGCGCTGCCGGGGGCGGCGACCTCGCCGTGGCGGGGTCCACCGTGAGCGGCGCCAACGTCGCGCTTTCCGCGGCCAGGGAGCTGTCCCTGCGCTCGGCGGCGAACACGGGCGCCACCGAAACTGTCGAGTCCGGCAAGAGCGGCGCGGTGGGCATGTCGGTCGGCGTCGGGCCGGGATTCGGTTTCGGTCCCGGCGGCGCCGGCATCACCGCGTTCGCCTCCGCCAGCAAGTCATCGGGCAATACGACGGCCAACAGCACGGCCTGGACCGAGACGCAGATCACGGCGGGCGAGACGCTCGCGCTGACGAGCGGCGGCGACGCGTCGATCGTGGGCGCCCAGGCGCGCGGCGCGCGCATCGAGGCGGCGGTCGGGGGAAGCCTCACGCTGCAGAGCCAGCAGGACATCGACACCTACGATCGCGACATCAAGCAGTCCGGCGGCTTCATCGGCTACACGCTGGGCAGCGGGTCCCTGAGCGGCTCCGCGAGCAGCTACCGCGGCTCGACCGATTCGGACTTCGCCAGCGTGCAGGAGCAGACGGGGCTCTTGGCTGGCGCGGGCGGCTTCGACGTGGACGTGCGCGGGAACACGGACCTGCAGGGCGCCGTGATCGCGAGCGAGGCTGCGCCCGAGAGAAACCGGCTCGCCACCGGGACGCTCACCTTCGGCGACATCGCCAACCGCGCCGAGTACGAATCGAGTTCATCGGGCGGCGCCATCGGCTTGGGCGGCACGAGCCTGCCGATCCCGACGCCGGTCCTCGGCGTCTCGGGGGGCGAAGAGGCCGCGAGCACGACGCTCGCCGCGGTGGCGCCGGCGACGCTCGAGATCCACAACCCGGATGCACAGACCCAGGACGTCGCGGGCCTCTCGCGCGCACCGGGTGAGAGCCACCAGGCGCTCGCGCGCATCTTCGATCCGCAGAGCGTCGAGGAGCAGCAGGAGCTCGCGCAGGTTTTCGGGCAGGAGGCGTTTCGGGCGGTGGGCGACATCGCCTCGATCTTCACGCGGCCCTACGAGAAGGCGAAGGCGGACGAGGCGATCGCCCGGGAGTACCTGGCGCTCAAGGCGAAAGAGGATCTGACCGAAGCCGAGCGCGCCCGGCTGGGCGTCTACGAGCAGGGTTGGCAATTTAGCCCGGAGTCTGCCGAGCAGCTGGCGCAGGACGCCGTGCGCCGGCAGGAACTCACCCAGGCCGACTACGAAGCCTGGAAAGAGGGCTCGCTCAACAAGACGCTGCTGCACACGTTCGTGGGCGCGCTGCAGGCGAGCCTGGGCGGCGCGGACACGCTCTCCGGTGCGCTGGGCGCCGGGGCGGCGGAAGCGAGCCGCAACCTCACGGAGCAGCTGCCGAGGGAACTGCAGCAGTGGGCCAGCGCCGCGGTGGGCGCAGCCGCGGGGGCGGTGGCGGGCGGCGGGGCAGCGAGAATCCAGACCGGCGCCGCCACCGCCTGGAGCGGGGAGGTCTATAACCGGCAGTTGCACATTTCAGAGCATCAGCGGATCCGCAGCAAAGCCCGTGAGCTTGCTCAGTCTTATCCCCCCGAGGCCCAACAGGAGGTCGAGCAGTACTGGTATCTCCTGATGACCAGCGAAGCGCAGGCGATGGTCGACGCCAAGTTCGCCGCCCAGCGCGAGGCCGACCTGTCCTACCTCGGGGTCCTCGCGGCGGATCCAACACGGGAGGCCTACTTCTACGTTGACGACTACGTGGCCGACCGTGCTCGGGCTCGTCAGTTCTTGTTGTCCATGCAAGGCCAGCCGATCCTGGACACGAGCGGCCAACCGATCGTCGCCGACGGCGGAGCGCTCGTCACATTCGCCGCGACGAACGACCGCCAGTTTCAGGATCACTCGCTGTTTGCGCCCGGGACGCCGCCTTGGCAACAAAGTCAGCAATTCCGCGGTAGCCCGAGCATGCCCGAGTTGTCGGGCTACGCCGATTCGCAACTTGCGAATGCAGGAGCAAGTCGAGCCTTGGCGTTCGCGGACGAAGCGCGGCGCGAGCGCTACGCAACCGCCAGCGGAGGCTTGGAGGTTACGACACCGGAGTTAGATGTATTGGGCGTTGGGCTTGGCAAGCTCGCCGGCGTGGCGGCGGCGAGGTCGATCAATGCGGCAATCTTGGCCTTGGGGAAGGGGCCGTTGCGAATCGAAGCTGAAGCCCCTATCGTGACAAGGGCGCTCGTTCGCGAATCCCTTCCTCAACTCAAGGGTAGCTACGCCGAGGCATTTGATGGCCCGATACGCACGAGAACCTTCACCGCGGGAGAATACCTCTACCGTTCTCCAAACACGGCGGAAGGCGGCCTGTTGGAGCCCACACAATACCCCGGGGTCTGGTTCGGGACCCGTCGAACCGTGACGAGGGTCGGGACCGAGTCTCAGTACAACGTCCGCAATTGGGGTAACCCCCTCGAAGAGATGCGAGTGTACGAGTTCACGAAGGACGTGACCGTGTACTACGGAAAGGTTGCGGGAGGCAAGGGTTATCAGGTGCTCTTCCCGCGGGACGTCGAACCGGCCACCGTGCTTCGCTTCGTGGGAGGGGCACCACTCCGATGAAAGACAGACTCATCGACACGCTCACGAAGATCGTTGACCTTCTCATGTCGTGTGGCGAGCAGACAAGAGCCCAGTGGTTTCGGGATAGGCTCGTAATCCTGAAGGAAAAGGATGCAAATTCTGCGAAATTTGCGGAAGTGATCATCGAACTTCAGGGCGTCCTGTCTGGTATGGGTTCATTATCAGATCTTTCGCTCAGCCCAACCCCGCTTTCTGGCTTGACGAGGCAGGAGGCTCGAAACCGGCAGTGGGGTCTGGTGGAGGATCTCGATGACGCGATTCGCTCTGTACTGGTCGTGCGGAAATCACCGACTTAAAAGGACCACTCATTAATCAAAGGGGCCACCCATTAGCCGGCCGTCGTCAAATGCGCGAACCACGGCCTGGCGCCTGATGCGATCAGGCTGAACGCCTCGCCCCAGCGGTTGCACCCCACCCGGTTCTTCATTTGCCTGGCTGCGAGCATCCGATCGCGCCAGCTACCCTCTAGGATCCACCTTCCGGCCCGTGAGGGCATTCGCCCCGGCGACCTCGGCTGCCGGGGACGCTCGAGATCCGCAACCCCGCGGGCCAGCAGCAGGACCTGGCCGGGCTTTCCCGCGACCCCGACGCGAGCAACCAGGCGCTCGCGCGCATCTTCGATCCGCAGAGCGTCGAGGAGCAGCAGGAGCTCGCGCAGGTTTTCGGGCAGGAGGCGTTTCGGGCGGTGGGCGACATCGCCTCGATCTTCACGCGGCCCTACGAGAAGGCGAAGGCGGACGAGGCGATCGCCCGGGAGTACCTGGCGCTCAAGGCGAAAGAGGATCTGACCGAAGCCGAGCGCGCCCGGCTGGGCGTCTACGAGCAGGGTTGGCAATTTAGCCCGGAGTCTGCCGAGCAGCTGGCGCAGGACGCCGTGCGCCGGCAGGAACTCACCCAGGCCGACTACGAAGCCTGGAAAGAGGGCTCGCTCAACAAGACGCTGCTGCACACGTTCGTGGGCGCGCTGCAGGCGAGCCTGGGCGGCGCGGACACGCTCTCCGGTGCGCTGGGCGCCGGGGCGGCGGAAGCGAGCCGCAACCTCACGGAGCAGCTGCCGAGGGAACTGCAGCAGTGGGCCAGCGCCGCGGTGGGCGCAGCCGCGGGGGCGGTGGCGGGCGGCGGGGCAGCGAGAATCCAGACCGGCGCCGCCACCGCCTGGAGCGGGGAGGTCTATAACCGGCAGTTGCACATTTCAGAGCATCAGCGGATCCGCAGCAAAGCCCGTGAGCTTGCTCAGTCTTATCCCCCCGAGGCCCAACAGGAGGTCGAGCAGTACTGGTATCTCCTGATGACCAGCGAAGCGCAGGCGATGGTCGACGCCAAGTTCGCCGCCCAGCGCGAGGCCGACCTGTCCTACCTCGGGGTCCTCGCGGCGGATCCAACACGGGAGGCCTACTTCTACGTTGACGACTACGTGGCCGACCGTGCTCGGGCTCGTCAGTTCTTGTTGTCCATGCAAGGCCAGCCGATCCTGGACACGAGCGGCCAACCGATCGTCGCCGACGGCGGAGCGCTCGTCACATTCGCCGCGACGAACGACCGCCAGTTTCAGGATCACTCGCTGTTTGCGCCCGGGACGCCGCCTTGGCAACAAAGTCAGCAATTCCGCGGTAGCCCGAGCATGCCCGAGTTGTCGGGCTACGCCGATTCGCAACTTGCGAATGCAGGAGCAAGTCGAGCCTTGGCGTTCGCGGACGAAGCGCGGCGCGAGCGCTACGCAACCGCCAGCGGAGGCTTGGAGGTTACGACACCGGAGTTAGATGTATTGGGCGTTGGGCTTGGCAAGCTCGCCGGCGTGGCGGCGACGAGGTCGATCAATGCGACAATATTGGCCTTGGGGAAGGGGCCTGTTCAGTTCGACAGTCTTCTAAGCGATGAGTTTGTCGTGTCGTTTATGGGGAAGCGCGCTGTTGAGTTTTACGCCAAAGATGGCGCCACGCTTGGCGTCAAAGGGGGCACCGTTTGGGTTGCGCCTCTCACCGACGTCCAGCACGTTTCAAGTCGAGGGGGGATCGTTACGGCCACTGGTCACGCGCACGGGGTGCTCTCATCTTACCTGCATGGGGACGCAATCTACGGAATCGCTGTCCCGCGCGCGTCCGTTCAACTTAGATTTCCGACCACCTCAGATGCAGGAATCAATCGCCATTTTAGACCCGGTGGTATCACAGGGGTGGAGCACAACGGCGTGTGGACATCGAGCAACGTGCGGGAAAGAGTGCTGGATGGTGGCCAAGACGTACCAAGAGGCTCTGTATTCTTCCAACTGAATCCGGACGGCTCTTGGACACCGATTAGGAGATTCTAATGCCATGTAGCGCCTGCCATAAGTTCCCCGTACCCACATCAAACTTCGTCGAGGTTGCTGAGTCGGCGGAGCGGCATGGAACCTTGTACCGGTGCAAGACATGCGGAACGTACCTTGAATTAATCGCAGAAGAGCGAGGCGCTCGTTTCACTCCCGTCGACGTGCTTCTCCGCTACTATCCGGCGATAAAAGATCGCTGAATCAGAAGGAAACTCATTAGCCGGCCGTCGTTAAATGCGGGTACCACGAAGTCGCGCCTGATGCGCTCGGGGTCAGCTTCTCGCCTTAGTGTTCGCATCCCGCCCGGTTCTTCGTTTGCTTGGCTGCGACGATTCGATCGCGCCAGTCACCCATCAGAGTTCAGCCTCCGGCCCGGCCAATCAAAGGGGCCAGGTTGAGCTGCCCCGGGTCTAGTGAACGGTTGAACTAAGCCCCCGGCCGTTCTCGGTCAACCTGCTCGGGCGTGCGAGGGCCCTCGGCAAGCCGCTGCGCTTCGTCAGCGCCCCTCCCGCACTTCCGGATAGCGTTCGCCCAAGCCTGGCACGTGAATCCACCGGTCGCCGCGGTTGTAGAGGAACTCGTCGCCGGCGCGGTAGAGCTCGAAGAGTTCCGCCGCCGGCACCGTAGCGCTGCGCCACACGCTCACGACCCCTGCGGTGCGAAGCGGATGACCGTCCGCGTCCGGCACCACGACGTAGTATTCGGTGAACTGCCGCGGGCGGGATTCGACCGCGACGGGAGGGGGCGCCGAAGCCGTCGCCGCCGGCGCCGCCGCCTCCGCTTCCTCGCCGGGCGCCTCGGCCGGCGCGCTCGCGACCGGCCCCGTCGAAGCCGCGGAACCCGCTCCGCTCGGCCACAGGAACTGGTCGATCAGCTCCGCCTCCATGACCGTCACGAGTCCGCGAGCGACGGCGAACGGCGTGATCGGCGGCACGTCATCCGGCAGGCCGCGGCCGAGCCGGCCAGGCGCGGGGGCGTAGGGAATCATCGCCAGGTCGCCGCCGTTCCGCAGCCACCACTCCAGCACCTGCTGGCCCCAGCCGGTGCCGCCGAAGAACACCATCGTCCAAAAGCGCATCGCGCGCAGCGGCAGTTGCGCCTCGATCTCGGCCGCTGCGATGCTGGTCAGGCGTTCGGCGTGCACGAGAAAGCGGTCGCGCGCCAGAGCGATCACGGCGCCGTAGGCTTCGAGCGCGACGTCCCGGGGCAGCATCGCCGGAAGCTGCGGGCCGCGCTCGTTCGGCGTGAACAGGCCTCGCCCGCCCGGCGGCAGCGCGAGATTCAGCTGCGGAAAATCGTCGGGCAGCATGTCGCGAGCGCGCAGCTCGCCGCAGGGGCTGCGCCGGTAGCGGCGGTAGACGGGCAGAAGCCGGCGCAGATCCGCTTCCATCTCGGTCGCCGATTCGGTCGCGCCGCTCGCTTCCATCTGCGCCCTCAACGCAGCCGGATCGGCAAGCAGCCGCTCTGCCGTGGCGATCATGGCGTCGAGTCCCGCGTGCAGCGTCCGGCATTGCGCGCGCGTCGCCTGCTGCGGAAACAGGTTGTCGAGGCCGCCGCCCGTGAGCGAGTTGACGGTGCCCCGGCCCGGCAGCGCGTTCCGTCCCGCCTCGCGCCACGCGATCGCCAGCACCAGGGCCGGGTCGACGGCGTGAGGCGTTTCGCGCAGGCTGTTGAGCTGCTCGGCGATGCCCGGGGCGGTGGCGGGATTGATCGCTCGCAGCAACGCGTAGACGTTGAGCTGGCCGGCGCGCAGGGCGCCGATGCGCCGGACCCAAAGGCGCCCGCTGTGGCGCCGGCGCGCTTCCCAGCCCTCGCGCGGGATTCCGAGCTCCGCTTCCAGCTCCGCGGTCGCGGCATCCACCTCCGCCGCGGTTGCCGCGCCGGCGGCTTCGAGGATCTCGCTGTCGACGACTTCCTCGTCCGGGATCCACTGGCGCTGGATCACGCCGCTCGCGACGGGCGCGAGGCGGTCGCCGGCTGGCAGCGGCCCGCCGCCGTCCTGCTGGACGACGTGCGCGAGTTCGTGCGCGAGCAGCCGGCGCCCGGCATCGCTCGCCGGCGCGTACTCGCCCGCGCCAAAGACCAGTTCGCTCCCCCGAGTGTAGGCGCGTGCGTGCAGCGCGCGGGCGGAGGCGGCTGCGTCAACGTCCGCGCGCACGCGCACATGGGAGAAGTCCCGCCCGAAACGTGGCTCCATGAACGCGCGCGTAACGGGGTCGAGCGGGGCTCCGCGCGACGTGCCCGCCACGCTCGAACGACAGCGCGGACAGCCTCCGCCGCAGGCGCACGGCGCCCGTGCCACGAGGGCATCCGAGCTCATCACTTGCGTGGCGGCGCGATCGGCCTGCCTCTCTTGCGCGCCGCCGCGAGGGCTCGCAAGCGCGCCATTGCGAATCGATCCGGCACCACGCGGTCGCGGCGTGGCCCTGGAGGCCGCGCGCGCTTTCGACGGGAGCAAGAGACTGGAAACCATGTCGGTGACTGCGAACGGTGTGGCCGCAGGTCGGGGGCGGGGGCGTGCCGCCGCCTTCTGCGCTCCTGTCCATGATAGACCACCGGGCGCGGCTTGGCCGGAACGGCGTTGAGTCGGCAACGTGCACCGGCCGCTGCGCGCGATCGCGGAAGAGCACGGGCCGTCGTTCTGAACGCCGCGGAGCGCGGAGGTTACCCGGACTCAACAAGCCGATCGCGCTGACCTGCCTCTGGCGGACGGATTCATCCGCCGCGCCGCTGCGACTCCCGAACTCTCGAGCGCGGTCGCGCCCGGGCAACGACTCGCGCGCGCGACCTTCGCCTCCATGCGGCCGGCACCGGTTAGCGCGACGCCGCTCTATCCCGACCTGCCGCGCCCCCGTCCGAAACCCGGAAGGCTCAACTGTCCTGGCTGTTCAGTCGAGGCGGCTTGAGCGGGCTGGGTGTTGAGTTTGGCGGCCACGCGCAGCTCGCCGCCGCACTGGGGGCAGCGCTGGTAGCGCCCGGCTTTCGCTTTTCCTTCCGGCGTGACGGTGTAGCGGCACGCCGGACAACGCAGCACGGTCAGATTGGCCATAGTCTCCCCCCAAGGAATTCGAGGCGCCGCGGCGCGCGTGGTCTTCGGGCTCGTCATTTTACGCCGGATGGACGGCTGCGAAACCCTCGTGCCGAACGCGTCGCCCGAGCCGGCACGCGGCGCAGCGCATGCGCCGGCTATCGGATGCCGGGCGGCGGGGCGCTGGCCGGCGTTGTCGCAGCGGGCGGCGACTCGGTTCCCGTCGACCGCGGCTTCGTTGCCGCAGTCGTCCCTTCGCAGAGTGCGGTCGCCCAGTGCGAGCGCTCCAGCGCTTCGAGCACGGCATCGGTGATTACGACGGCGCAGGCCGCCTCGTAGGGCGGACCGCCGCGCCGGTCGTGCGCGAGCAAGCGCAGGCCAATCGGCCGCTTGGTGCGGGCGCTGCGCAGGAAGTCGCTCCAGAGCACCGGCGCCGATTTCACCTCGGGGGTGCGAGCCGCGCTGCCGGAGAGGTAGACGAACGTGGTCTGATGCGTGGCGGCGCTTCCGCCGGGCACGGGGAAGGAGTGCGCGATGTCGGAGACCTGCGCCTTGGGCCCGCCCGAGTCGTCGGGCACGAACATCTCGAAGTGCAGCCAGCGATACTCGTAGGTCCCGAGATCGTCGAAGTCCATGACGAGACGTTCGCTCGCGATGATGGCGTCCCGGCCGACCGCCCCGGTGTTGACGTAATCGAGCCTGGCGTTGACGATCAGGTAAGGCGCATCCGGCGTCGCCGGGGGCACGTATCGAACCAGGTTCACCCGCTCGCCCGCCGACAGCGTCACCTGCGGGCCGCGCAGGATCTGCACGCCCTGGATCACGAGGCTGCTGATCGACAGCACCACGGCGACGAGCGCGCTGACGTTGAGCTTGAGGTCGAGCGTCAGACCCAGGAATCGAACCGATTGCGCATCGTCGGGCATGGCGCGCTTTCTAGCGGCAGCTGAGGGTGGTGACCGGCTCCCGAATCACGCTGATCCAGTGAAAGCCCGTGACCGTGGCGCCCTGCCGCTGGCCGTCGCCCGGGTATTCGAAGTTGCGCGCGCGGTCGATGCCGAACTTCGGGCCCTCGGGGTTCCACCAGAACAGGTTTTCGGAGGCGCTCACGGCGAAATAGCCGATCCACTCGCTGCGCATGCCGATCCTGATCTCGTCCCGGGGCGCGACGCTCCACCAGCCCTGGGTCACCACGCGGCCTTCCACCTGCTGGTAGTGGACCGCGACGCGGAGCGGCTCGTGGCATTGGTTGCGCAGCGTCCAGAGGTAGCTGGGTGAAGGCGACGCCGAGTCGCCTTTGCCGCCCATTGGGGCCTGCGCGGCCGCGGGCAGGACGAAAAGCACGAGGAGGAAGGCAGCGATCGAACGACGCGGCGTGCTCGACATTCTCGGCCTCCTTTCGCGATGGGAGCGCCGTGCCCGGGCATCCACGCCCTCGACGGGCGCTCGGTGAGGAGGAGCGGTCCTGGTTTCTCTACAATTTCAGTATAGGTAACGAAAAGCGACGCTCCGGTCGCGCCGGCGGGTCAATGAGGACCCGAACGGGCCGTCGACGCGCGGGCGCTACGCACCGCCGAGGGGACCATGGCGAAGAGGGGATCCGTTTCCGACAGCGAAGGCCTGCGCCGTGCCGTGTCGTGGCTCGCGGAGCAGCCGCGGCGCGACGGGCGCACGATCGAGGAGGCCTGCCGCCGCTTCGATCTGTCGCCGCTCGACGCGCAATTCCTGCTGGAGCGGTTCCGCAGCGACGGGCCGCCGGACGGCGGCGATCCGGCCGCCTGAGCCGCGCCGGTTCCGGCGCGAGCCCCCTAGACGATCACGGCGTAGAACGCGAGCAGCAGCAGCAGGAAGCCCATCACCGTCGGCACGACCGCGGGGTGGATCTCGCGGCGCCAGATGCTGACGTTCGCTTCGAGGTCGCGCCGGTAGCGGGCGCGGGAAAGGCGGTAATCGTCCGCGAGCTTCGCCGGCAGCGAAAGGAACGCGACGAGGACGACGAACCAGAACACGCCGGAGACGATGCCGGAAAACAGCCCGCCGTAGCTCTTCGCGGTGAGCTCGAAGAACCTGCCCGCCGCACTGCCGACGAGCCAGCGGATCAGCAGGTCGCCGGGATAGAAGTACAGCCAGACGAACCACTCCCAGACGTCCGAGATGGTCGTGGCGCCGTCGGCGTTCATATCGCTGCGGAACTGCCACAGCCGCTCGGAGCCTTTCATCCGTGCCCCCCATGCACGCCGCGCCGGGTGAGGCGCAGGTCTTTCCACGGACTCTACCGCGCGATCGGGGCGAGGGATACCGTCGCGCGCCGATTATGTGTAACGTCCGTGTTACACCCGCGGCGTTCGCCCGCAGGGGGCGCGCGGCGCTCGGTGCGCGACGCCGCGAACCGCGGGCTCCGGTCGCGTCCGACGACGAGGCGGATTGTGACGGTTGGTCCGCCGCGGGATTGACGGCACCATGGCGCGTGCCCGGCGGTTGCCGCGGGACAAGGGGGGCTGGCGTGAACGTGGTATTCGGGCTGCTGCTGTGCGTGATGGCGACGCTGGTGTTCGCGACTTTCGTCGACCAGCGCGAGGCGGGTCACGGCCGCGGCGCGGAGGACGCGCGCGGAGCGGTGCCCGTCGCGCTGCGCTGGGGACCGCTGCTGATCAGCCTCGGCTTCCTGCTCGGCTTCGTCGCCGGCGAGTACCTCGGCTGGGCGGACTGGATCCTCGCGGCGACCTTTTAGCCGCGCAGGGCGCCGCGCCTACCTGGCGGCTTCCTCGCCGCCGCGGGCAAGGCGCTGCCAGACCCAGCCGCCCGGGATGTCGCGCCCGGTCCAGACGTAATCCCGCACGTTGACGTTGGCGAGCTGCAGCGCCTGTCGCGAGCGCGCGGCCGGCGAGCCGGCGAACAAAATGTGGTCGCCGCGCTCGAGCAGGAAGGCGGCCTCCGGCAGCGCGTGATCCTCGCCGTTGCGGGAAACCAGCAGCGCGGTGGCCGACAGGTGCCGCTCGCGGTCGGTGGGATCGCGAAGCACGTGGTCGAGGCGCAGTCCGGTTTTCTCCCCGGTGCAGGCGTCCACCAGCGCGGGGGCGTCCTGGCTGTCGAGCCGCACGCTCCAGATCGCCGGCACCTCGTCGCCCACCGCCTTGCGCATGCGCTTGACGACCTGGTCGGCCCACTCGTCGTCCTGCGACTTGACGATCGCCAGGAAGCGCGCGAGCAGCGGCGTGGTGAGGATGGCCCAGACCTCGTGCGCAATGACCTCGCTCGGCACGACGGTGACGTCGGCCTTGAACGCCTTGAACAGCACCTGGTTGGCGCGCAGGTTCTGCCGCACGACGGTGAAGAGGTTCGGGTTCAGCTCCTTCGCCGTGACGACGATGGAGAGGTTGTTCACGTCGTCATCGGCGCCGGCGACGATGCCCACGGCCTGCTCGATGCCGGCCTCGCGCAGCGGTCCGGCCTGCACGCCGGGACGCTGCACGAAGTCCTGCCCCGGCGGCAGCACCGGCTTGGGATCGAAAACGGTGACCTTGAGCCCCTCGGTGCGCAGCTGCTCGACCACGGCCTTGCCGAAGCGGCCGTAGCCGCAGACCACCCAGTCGCCGCGCGGCGGCGCCGTCTCCGGGCCGAGCGTGGTGCCGGGCGTGCCGGTCAGCCACTGCAGCAGCCGGTAGGATCCCGGCGAGTGCATCGCCAGCGCCAGGTACTGCGCGAAGCGCTCGAACGGATTGATGATGTGGTTGGTGTTGAACGAGGCCATGTTGGCGGCGACGCTGGCATCGAGCGCGCGGCACAGCACCGGGATGTCGGGATTCAACAGGCGCACCGCCATCGCCACGGCGAGGTTCGCGGTGTCGTCGCTGGTGAGCGCGATGACGCCGAGGCAGCTCGGGTGGCGGAGGCCCGCCAGCAGCAGCGTCTCGGGCATGCGCGCGTCGGCGCGCAGCGCGGGCGGATCGATCAGGTAATCGGCGAGCTCGAGCTCGTCCACGCGCTCCTCGGCGATGTCGATGACGACGAAGCGCAGGCCGTTGTGGTCGAGCGCGCGGCACAGCAGGCTGCCGGTTTCGCCGTAGCCGCAGACCAGGTAGAACGGCTCGCGCAGCCGCCGCACGCTGCGGCCGAAACGCGTGGTGGTGACCGCGTGGCGGAAAGCCTTGTCCTGCAGCAGGGCCAGCAGCGAGCCGATCAGGTAGGCCCAGCCGATCACCGCCAGGTAGATGCACACCGAGGCCCACAGCCGCTGCGCCGGGCTGAACGCCTTGGGCAGCTCGCCGAAGCCGATCGTGGTGGCGGTGTAGCTCATGAAATAGAACGCATCGAACAGCGTGAGGCGCCACGGCTCGCCCTTCTCGTCGACGCCCGGCGCCACGACGAGGCCGACGATCGCGATCGCGTAGGCCGCGATCAGCGTGATGAGCGGCGCCCGCAGGCGCCGCAGGGCGAGGAAGATGACGCTGCTCACCGCCGCAGCATCACCGTCTCGGCGATGAGGATGACGACCGAGATCACGTTGGCGAAGAGGGCGCCGCCGGCGAGCGACACGACGCTGGCGGTGTATTCGGCCGTCATGCCGAGGCCGCTGATCTGGGTGGCGTAGAAGTACAGCGTGGCCGCCGCGATCAGCTGCAGGTCCGCCACCAGGCTGGTCGCGAGATGGATGGCGCCGATCTGCGTGCGGTCGCCGAACTTGAGCACGGTGGCGATCAGGTTGACGACGATGGCGGCGAACAGCTCGTAGATGTCGTGGTGGGCCGGGTTGTCGATGTCGCCGACGAAAAAGCCGAAATTCAGCGTCGCGGCGAGGACGATGAAGAAGCCGAAGACGACTTTTTCCATGTTCATGGCGGCGGCGGATCCTCTGCGGTGGGGTCGGCCCATTATAGGGTCTGTCGCGGCGACGCCGTGAGGCCGCTGCGGTGTATAGTCTCCGCAAGCCTCGCCGCCCGGACGCCGGGCCGGCTCGTTTCGGAGATCGCCATGGCTGATCCGCTGCCGCCCGCCCGCCTGCTGGCCGTGTCGCCCGGCGAGCCGTTGTGGAAGCGCGCCCCGGCGCGCGACGGGGACGGGCGGCCCTGTCCGGACTTCATGATGATCATCCGCGGGCTCGGCCGCCGTCCGCCGGCCGTGGTCGAGGCGACGGTGAATGAGCTGAACGCCGTGCTCGCGTCGTTCACCCACGCCGTCGTGTTCGCCGACCTCAATCTGCGCCTCGGCGTGCTCTGGGTGACGGTGCGGCCGGGCCTGCGCGTGACCACGCAGATCGCCGCGGCGATCCACGCGCGCGTGCCCGACGCGCGGCTGGTGGCGGCGGACTTCAACTACGGCTGAATCGATGCAGCTGGAGATGTTCGCGCCGCCGCCCGAGGGCATCGGGCCTGCGGCCGCCGCCGATGAGCACGGCGACCTGGCGCGGAGGCTGCCGCCGGGGCTGCGGCTCGGCACCTCGTCGTGGGCGTTTCCCGGCTGGGCCGGCATCGTCTACGACCGGCGCGCCTCCGAGTCGGATCTCGCGCGCAAGGGCCTCGCCGCGTACGGCGCGCACCCGCTGCTGCGCACGGTGGGCATCGACCGCACCTTCCACGCGCCGGTGGGCGCCGACGTCTATGCCGACTACGCCTGCGCCGTGCCGGAGGACTTCCGCTTCCTGGTCAAGGCGCCGGCCGACTGCACGACGCCGCACTGGCACGAGCGCACCGGCCGGCCGAAGGGCGACAACCCGCGCTTTCTGAACGCCGAGTGGGCCACGCGTTTCTTCGTCGAGCCGTGCCTGCAGGGGCTGGGGCCGAGGGCCGGGCCGCTCGTGTTCCAGTTTCCGCCGCTGCCGCGCCCGTGGTCGCGCGAGCCGGAGCGCTTCGCCGCCGCACTGGCGCCGTTCCTGGGCGCGCTGCCGCGGGACGCCCTGTACGCGGTCGAACTGCGCAACGCGGAGCTGCTGACGGGCGACTACGCCGCGGCGCTGGCGGCGGCGGGCGCCGTTCACTGCGTCGGCGTGCACCCGCGCATGCCGGCCGCGGCCGCCCAGCGCGCGCTGGCGCCGCACGGCG
>CAZGTK010000022.1:0-14622 GCA_964528415.1 uncultured Burkholderiales bacterium
CAACCGGCGCGTCGCCTCCGTGCCGTCGCTCGCAAGGAGCCCCGCGACCCGGTCCAGCGCCTGCGCCGCCGTCGCCCGCTCGCCGGCCGCCTCGTGCGCGGCGACCACCGTCAGCGGCAGCGCGCAGTGCCGCGCGAGCGAGGCCGCCGCCACCGCCGCGGCATCGGCGGACGGCGAGCCGTCAACGCCCACCAGAATGCCGTGCGCCGGCGCCTGAGCGGCGCGCGGCACGGTCAGCACCGCGCAGGGGGCGTGACCGATCACCCGCGTCACCGTCTCGCCCACCACGAGGCTCGCCAGGACGCTCCTGCGCCCGCGCCGGCGGATCACGATCACGTCGGCCCGCCGCGTGACCGCCTCCGCCACCACGTCCTGGTACGGCTCCTCGCCGCGCAGGACGCGCGTCTCGCAACGCAGTCCGTCGCGGGCGGCGGCCTGCCGCACGCGCTCCATCGCCGCCGCGGCGGCCGCTTCCGCCTGGTCGACAGCAGCGGGCGCGAGCGCCTCGTACTCCGGATTGGTCAGAACCGGCATGGCGGCGAAGAGCGTCGCGCCGCAGCGCCGCGCCAGCGCGACGGCCACGCGCTCGGCGCCGGCGCTGAACTCTTCGCCGTCGGTGACGAGCAGCACCCGCTCGAAGCGGCCCAGCGGTGAAAGCTGGGGAGCCACGCCGGCGCCTCAGTGGCCCACCACCAGCAGCCCGGAGGCCGCCAGCACCAGCACCGCGACCTCCAGCACGCAGATGACGAGGTAGGCGGTGTCCCGCTTGCGGCGATAATCCGGGATGACGGCGAGATAGCAGAGAATCGTCACGCCCGAGAGCACCGCCAGCCCGACGAAATTCAGATAGTCTCCGGTCCCCACCAGCGGCACCCAGCCCCAGCCCGTCGGCGAGCCGGTGCGCTCGAGAAACTCGGTCACCGGCAGGTTCCAGACCTGCGGCAGCTGCTCGAGCGGCACGTGCGTCGGCAGCAGCCCGCTCACGTAGGCGAGGAAAGACGCCGCCAGCATGACGAGGCCCAGCTTCATGCCGACGTCGAGCACCCGCGCATAGCGCAGCTGCTCGGCCGACGCGTACTTGTGGGGATCGCCTCCGCCCATGGCTTGTCCTTTCAGGTCCAGATGCCGAGGCCCTTGAGCAACGCGCGGCTGCCGGCCAGCAGCAGCATGCCGATGACCACCCTGCGGATCACCGAGGCCTTGGCGACCCGCAGCAGGCGCACGCCCACGAACGAGCCCAGCATGATGCCGATGATCGAGGGCACGGCGATGATGGCGAGCACCGCGCCCTGGTTGATGTAGACCCACGCCGCCGAGGTGTCGACGATCGAGAGCATGAACTTGCTGGTGGCGACGGACACCTTGAGCGGCGCGCCCATCAGCAGGTTGAGCACCGGCACGTTGGCCCAGCCCGCGCCGAGCCCAAACATGCCGGCCAGGATGCCGATGCCGAAGAACATCACGAGGCCGAGTGGGGTGCGGTGCACTTTCCAGTCGATCTCGCGACGGCTGGCGGCATCGTAGAATACGCCGTTCATGCGCAGCGCCGCCGCCAGCGCGTCGGCGTGGGGAACGTCGGGCAGCTCGGACTTTTTTGCCAGCCACATCAGCACGACGATGCCGAGAATGGTGAGCCCCAGGGCCGTCTGCACGACGTCCGCGGGCAGCGCCAGCCCCACCAGTGCCCCGACGATGGCGCTCGCGGAAGCGATCAGCGCCAGCGGCAGCGACAGGCGCAGGCTCGCCATGCCGGTCTTGAGCAGGCCGGGCCCAGCGGCCAGCGCGCCGGCCAGCGCCACCAGCAGCCCGGCGCCGCGCACGAAATCGATGTGGAAAGGAAAGAACCCGCCGACGATCGGCACGAACAGCACGCCGCCGCCGACGCCGCCGAGGACCGCGACGACGCCGAGGAACAGGCAGACGACGAACAGCGCGAGCGCCCAGCCCCACCACGGGAGGGCGCTTTCTTCGCCGCCGCTGTCGGCCGCCAGCGCCGCCTCCGGCGCGAACAGGGTCCCCGCGACGATCAGGGGCAGGAGCCAGCCACCGCCCCCAAGGAGTCCCGGCCTGCCCAGGGCCGCCGCCCGCAACGACACCGGCATGATGTTTTCTTCTTCTCGCAAAAAAGCCGTCATGGTAATACAGCGCGATTTTCGGGCCGCAGAAAAAGTTTGTATGACGCCATTAGGGCCGGCGCGGACGACCCGCGGCGCGGGGCTCACTCGTCCCCGCGGCTGCGCTCCCGGGAGAAGTACTTCGCGCTGAGGTCGAGGAACGCTTCCGCTTCCTTGCTCACGACGGCGGGCCGTTCCTTCGGCGGATGCGGCATCGCCTCGGCGGCGCGGCCGGCGTACGCCAGCGCTTCCCGGAACTCGGCGAAGAAGCACTCCCGGCCGATCAGATCGACGATGCCGGCGCGCTCCAGCTTGGCGGCCACGCGCGGATTCGCGCCCGAGAGCACGACCCGAACCTTGCGCCGGTGCAGCTCGACGATGACCTCCTCCAGCGTCTGCAGCCCGGTGATGTCCATGAACGGCACCCAGCGCAGGCGGATGATGAGCACGCGGGGATCGGTGTGGGTCTGCGCCAGCGCCCGCTCGAAGTTCTCGGCGGCGCCGAAGAAGAACGGGCCCTCCACCGCGTAGACCAGCACGCCCCGCGGCAGCTCGACGAGGCCGTGCTCCGCCAGCTCGGGCCGCAAGTCCTTCTCGCTCATCTGCTGCACCTCGACGCTCGAGGCCATGCGCCGCATGAAGTGCAGGGTCGCCAGGATGACGCCGATGTTGACCGCCACCACCAGGTCGGCGAACACCGTCAGTACGAAGGTCACCAGCAGGATCGCCACGTCCGCCCGCGGCGCGCGCTTGACCATGCGCGCGAAGTGCTTGACCTCGCTCATGTTCCACGCGACGACGAAGAGGATCGCGGCGAGCGCGGCGAGCGGGATGTTGGCCGCCAGCGGGGCGAGGAAGACCAGGATCAGCACCAGGGTCAGCGCGTGGACGATGCCCGCGAGCGGGCCGGTGCCGCCGTTGCGGATGTTGGTGGCGGTGCGGGCGATGGCGCCGGTGGCGGCGAACCCGCCGAACAGCGGCGCCGCCAGGTTGGCGATGCCCTGGCCGATCAGCTCCTGGTTGGAGTCGTGCTTGGTGCCGGCCATGCCGTCCGCCACCACCGCCGAGAGCAGCGACTCGATCGCGCCCAGCATGGCGATCGTGAACGCCGGGCCGATCAGCTCGATCACGCGCGCCGTCGTCACTTCCGGCAGGCCGAAGCTCGGCAGCCCCTGCGGGATGCCGCCGAACGCGCTGCCGATGGTGACGACGCCCTCGAAGCCGAACGCCGACTGGATCAGCGTGGCCGCCACCATCGCCAGCAGCGGACCCGGCACCCGTCGCAGCCGCGGCACGCGCGGCGTCGCGATGACGAGCGCGAGGCTGAGCGCGGCAAGGCCCGTGGTGGCGGGATGCAGCCCCGGGAGGGCCTGGACCACCTGCCAGACCTTCTCGTGGAAGTGCTCGCCGCCCGTGGCCGGCAGGCCGAAGAAGTAGCTCCACTGCCCGACGAAGATGATGACGCCGATGCCGGTCGTGAAGCCGACGATCACCGGGTCGGGAATGAACTTGATGATCGCGCCCATGCGGGCGATGCCGAGCAGGATCAGCATCGCGCCGGCCATCAGGGTGGCGATCTGCAGGCCGTCGATGCCGTGCTTGGCGGTGACGCCGGCGAGGATGACGACGAACGCGCCCGTGGGCCCGGCAATCTGCAGCCGGCTGCCGCCCAGCAGCGAGACCGCGAGTCCGGCAACGATGGCGGTGTAGAGCCCCTGCTCGGGCTTGGCGCCGGAGGCAATCGCAAACGCCATCGCCAGCGGCAGCGCGACGACGCCGACGATGACGCCGGAGACGAGGTTGGGCAGCCAATGCGCGCGGCGGAAAAGCCCCGCCCGCCAGGCCTCCCGGATCGCGATCATGAGATTGCCCGCGCTCGCATTGCGGGCATGATGTTACCCTTCGCCCGGCCGCGACGCACGCCGACCGGGACTTGACCCGGCGCGAGCGCTCGTCCGAGAATCGCCGCTCCCCCTCGTACTCACGACGCCATGGGCCACCGCCTGACCAAGATCTACACCCGCACCGGCGATGCCGGCACCACCGGCCTCGGCGACGGCTCGCGGGTGACCAAGGACGCCCTGCGGGTCGAGGCCTACGGGACCGTCGACGAGCTGAACAGCGTGATCGGGGTGCTGCTCGCCGAAGAGCTGCGCGACGAGCGCCGCAGCGCGCTCACCGACATCCAGCACGACCTGTTCGATCTCGGTGGCGAGCTGTGCATCCCCGGCTTCGCCGCCATCACCGAGGCGCAGGTCACGCGGCTCGAGCAGACGCTGGACCGCTGGAACGAGGTCCTGCCGCCGCTCAAGGACTTCATCCTGCCGGGAGGCTCGCGCGCGGCGGCCCTGGCGCACCAGGCGCGCACGGTCTGCCGGCGCGCCGAGCGGCGCATGGTCACCCTGGCCGGCACCGAGCAGGTCAGCCCCGCCGCGCTCAAGTACGTGAACCGACTGTCGGACCTGCTGTTCGTGCTGGCGCGGTCGCTCAATCGCGACCAAGGGCTCGGCGACGTGCTGTGGGAGAAAGGCCGGAGCCGGGACTAGCGCGGGCAACCGCCGGCCCTCGTCGCGCCGATGTCGGCCAACCGACCGCCGCCGCGGTCCACACCGGCATCTAATGACGCGTGGCGCCCGGCCCGCGGGGAACGGACAGCCGTCGGCTGAAACCCTTCCGGCGCCGCGCAGCCCCAGGAAAGCTGCCATTGGAACTGCCTTGGCCACCGGAGATCGCCGGCTTAGCTGCGGACCATGCGGCCGAGTTTGCTCAGCCGCGATCCAATCTCTGCCTTGACCTTCACGGGGACCCCCTGCGGGCCCGTCTGGCCGTCTTTTCAGACGGCAACCATCACATGGCCTTGCGCGACACCGTGGCGGCGTTTCTGCAGCGATATCCCAAGGCGCAGGACGCGTTTTTTCTGACGACGCCGCCGCGCGTTGCCATGGAGTGGATCGAGCGCCGCTCCCTCCGCATCGGCAACCTCGTGCTCTCGGTCACACCGCACGCGGTGCTCGGCCCGCCCGCGATCCTCGACCGGCTGCGAGGCCCCGGTCGGCTGGGCCCGCACCAGCCGTTTGCGCGAAGTCGCGGCAACACCTTGCTGGTGCGCGCGGGCAACCCGTGCGCCGTGCGCGGAGTTGCCGACCTCGCACGCGCCGATCTGCGCCTCTTCCTCTCGAATCCCCGGACGGAAAACGCGAGCTACTCGATCTACGCGGAGACGCTGCGCCGGCTCGGCGCCCGCGAGGGCGTCGCACTGGATTTTCTCGATCAGCCGGATGCGCGTCACGGGCGGATCGTTTACGGGGAGTGCATCCACCATCGGGAAGCGCCGCAGGCCCTCGCCGACGGGCGGGCAGACGTCGCGATCGTGTTTCGTCACCTCGCGCTGCGGTATTTGCGGATTTTTCCCGGGACGTTCGAGGCCGTGGAGCTCACCCCGACCGGCCGTGACGACCCGGACAACGTGAGCAGCGCGATCCACTGTGCGCTGTGGGCCGACGGCGGCGCCTGGGGCGAAACCTTTCTCGATTTCCTGCGCGGCGGCGAAACCGCCCGCATCTACCGCGATCACGGGCTCGCTGCGGCGGATGCGACCTGATCGGCGGTCGCCCCCCGCGTGGCGCGGGCCCCGAGGCTCTCAGAACGAATGCCGGATGCCGAGGTTGAACGCCTCGGGATCGGCACCGGTGTCCGGAATCAGCCGGTTGCCCGCGCTGCCGCCCAGCCGGTAGCGCGCGTTGCGGTCGTTGTCGATCGCGGCATATTGAACGTAGAGCTTGGTGCGCTTTGAAAGGTCATAGTAGTAGCCGAGCGCCCAGAAGTCGGCGCCGCTGTCGGGCCTTCCGCTCCAGTCGTCCGCCTTGATGTACCACGCGTGGACCGCACCCGGTCCGAGCGGCAGTACGCCGAAAATGCCGTAGGCGTCGCGGTCGCTGGCGGTGCCGCCGCGCTCGTACTCGATGTTCTCCCAGACCGCGCCGACGCGGTACTTGCCCGCGAACGCATAACTGAAGTTGAACGCGTACGCGGTGTTGTCGTCACTCTGCCCCGCGGTCGCCGAAACATCGTCCTGCTGCTCGTACGAAGCGCCGGCGTAGAGGTTCTTCGCGTCCCAGAGGATGCTGGCGCCCCACGCGCTGTCTTCGCCCGTCGTGCCCGGCGCGCCGTTGTTCGCAGCGGCCGCGCTGGCGTCGGAGCGCGTGGAATAGAGCAGGTTCACCTTCAGGCCGCCCGCCATTTTCGGACTCCAGTACTGTATCGAGTTCGTCTGTCGGTTGTCGAAGGGGGACGCAGGCGTGGCGCCGTTTCCGGCCCCACCGTCGGTGCCGAAGATCGAGTTATAGGCGCCGTTGGTGGTCGTGTAGAAGGGCGACTTCGCCTGAATGTTCTTCTTGTGGGGCGTGTCCCAGTTGCCGACCAGCACGGTGCCCCAGCCGCCCTTGAGACCCACGGCACTGTTGCGCCTTGTCCAGGTCCCGCTGCCCTCGTCCGGATCGATCGCGGACTCCAGCTGGAACCAGGCCTTGAGGCCGCCGCCGAGATCCTCCTCGCCGCGAAAGCCGATGTTGCATGCCGAGCAGCTCACCTGCTGTGTGCTGTCGGCGTTGACGCCGCCGGCCGCGACGCCCGGACTCTGCGTGCCCGGCGCCGTCGCGCCCTTGGCTTCCGTGAAGTCGAGCGACATGTTGAGCGTGCCGTAGATGACCACGTTGTCGGCCTGCGCGTTGAGCGGGGCGGCAAGCGCGAGGGCTGCCACGGTGATGAGCCTGCCGGTCATGGGATTCCCTCCTCCTTGTGCGCGGAGCGATGCCGAGCGAGAGGTGTCCGCCCGTGGCTCCGGTTTCTTGGCGTCTCGTTGATGTGTATTTAGCGCGAGCGTCCCGCGGCGTCTGTCGGCCAGCCGACCTCGTGGCGGCGGCGCGCCGTGCGCCGGCGGACTTCCCACGGTCCACGGCAGCGCGAACCGCGGGCCGCAGCGCCGCCACGGCACATACTGCGTCAACTCATTCGAAGGCGATGAACAGCGCAGAAGTCCAGACCTTGGCGTCGTCGATCTGGCGACCGTGGAGGTAAACGGGGCGGTGGCCGTGCGGGCCATTCACCGGATCCACCTCGAACGCTCCGAAGACGTCCCTCGGCATCGCCGCCTCGGCCATGCGCTCGACCGCGAGAAACAGTTCCGTTCCGCCCAGTTCGTTACGCAGCCGGCTATGCTCCAGCAGCTCGGCGCCCGTTACGTCCCATGCAAACTCCGGGCAATGCGGGAAGGGGTTGCCGTCAAGCGGATTCCCCACCTTGACGTAACCGTCGATGGTGCCCTCGATCCGGATTCGGCAGCGGGCCAGATCGGTCACGTCGATCTCAAGCGCATCGGCGTCGCCGTAGGTGTCGCTGCGGAACCCGATCTTGGTCGCCCCGGTGCGCCAGCACGTTTCCTCGCGATGCTCGAAACCGCGGCCGACAACGCTGTTGATCACGCCGTTCGTGATCGTCACGGTTCCCTTCCATGCAGCCCAGCGGTAGCGGTCCTTCACGCGGGCGCCGCCCCAGCGGATGCGGATGCCGCGCTCGGAATAGCCTGCTTCCCGCTGAAGGTCGCGCCGCCAGATCACGCCGGTGTGATCGCAGGCGACGATCTCGTCCCAGCCCTGGTCCCCCAATAATCGATAGGACACCTTGGCCTTGCCCTTGTGGCGGAACTCGTCGCCCTGGACGTGCCTCCCGCACCAGGCGAGCGCCACGGTCCGCTCGCCGGTGGTGGCCCAGGTGTGGCGGGCGCGCAGCGCGCGCCCGATCGCATCGCGCGTAAGCTCCGGGGCCAGCACGCCGGTCACGCCGCCCTTGGTTCCGAACACTGCGGTGCCCGGCACGCCGCCGCCGCAGCGTCCGCGGTGCTCGTCACCGGCCATCGACGCGCCGATCTTGTAGCCCCGGCGCATGCAGTCGTCGTATAGCCAGCCGAAGTGGCCCCACGAGGAGCCGATCTCGACCAGCCTCTCGAGTTTCGGGTAGTGCCAGTCCATGACGCAGCGCCTGCCGCCCACGTGAGGTATGAGGAGGTGGCCTTCGGGATCGTGCGCGTACGCCGCCCACAGCTCCTCCAGGGGCCATGCGCCCGGTTCAATGGAACTGCTCGCGCCCATGTCCTCGTTCCATTCGAACGAGCGCACGTGGGTGCCGTCCTTCAGGAACGGAAACTCCGGCGTCTTGCCGTGAAGGAACACGACGTTGTGGTCGCCGCCGGCGCACGAGCTGCCACACCACTCGGTGCCCGGATAGGCGACGAAGCTGCCGTCCCGGTTGATCTCCTCGATCAACTCCACCGTCCTGTTCCAGCGGGCCGTCGTGATGTTGAAGTCGTTGTGGGCAAACGCCAGCACGTCGAGTCCGGTGACGTCGCGCCCGTAGGTCAGGTTGTACGTCGTGCTGTTGGTGCCGATGGTGTCATCCGAATGGACGTGCAGGTCGCAGTAGAACACGCGCGGCACCGCGAGCTTGGCGTCGATGGTGACGTAGAAGGTCTTCTCCGCGACGCTCGGGTGATCCACCAGCGCCGCCGTCACGGCCATCTCGCCGGGCTTGTCGAGCGGCAGGTCGTCGAGCTCGGCCACCGCCCACCCCTGTTCCTTGAGCGCCACGGTCTTGTCGTAGACCGGCTTGCCATCGAGGACGGCGCGGACCCGGCAGCGCTCCTTGCGGTTCCAGCACGTGTTCCCCCACTGGTCCTCGGCGCGCAGCCGCAGCACGGACTTTTCGCCCGCGCGCACCAGGCGCGAACCCGCCATTTCCAGCGCGGCCGGCGGTCCCGGCACGATGTCGAACTGAATGTCGCCGGGCACGGCGGCAAACCGCGATGAACCCAGCGGGTCGACGTAGCAGCGGAAGCGAAAGCCCTGCTCGACGAACGTCTGCACGCGCGTGCCTGCCCCGCCAAAACGGCGGTCGCCGAGCCGGACGATGATGTGGTCACCCGCTTTCACGTAGCCGTCCACGGTGTCGACGATCACGGCTTTCTGGAACGGCCGCTCGTGGCCCTTCTGGTCGAAACGGACCTTCAGCGACTGCACGGTCGCCGGGCTCTGGCCCGGCACCAGCGGGCCGGCGTGGTATTCGGCCGAAACGTAGTTGGCGCCGGCGGGGTCGGCCGTCTGGAACAGCGCCCAATCCGAGTAGAACTTGAAGGTGGCCTTGAACCAGGAGCCGTCCGCCATGCCTGAGGCCCCAACCTCGTAGTCGAGGACCAGCTCGGTCCACTCCCCGGCCGTGAGTTCGCCCACGTTGCAGCTCACGCGGCCGAGAAACGGCATGGCCTTGGTCCGGTCGTAGAGACCGGCCGGCGCATGATACGCGCCCAGCAGATCCCGCAGGCGAGCTTCGTCGAGTTCGGGATCGTTGATGGGGTGCTTGAGCTCGCTAGGTTTGTTCACGGAGACCTCTCGTGTGGATTTACCCGGGATGTTCTATTCGCCGCCGCCCGGCGCCTTGAGCGGCAAGCCCGACGCGAACGGCCACGGCGCGGATGGATCCCATACCGGCAGCCCCAGCAGGGCGTACCACGGAGCCATGATCAGGATGCCGTAGGCGATCGCCATCAGCACGCACACCCAGCCCGACTTGAAGTAGTCCGTCATGGTGAAGGTGCCGGTGCCGTAAGCGATCACGGCCGCCGTGACCTGCGTTGGGAGCAGATAGGCGAACGTGTCGGTGTCGGCCACCAGCATCGTGAACGCCACCGGATGCAGGTTGAGCTGCTTGCCGAGCTCGAATAAGATCGGCGCCAGCATCGCGATCGCCGCCACGTTCGAGAGCATGCCGATGCGGATGACGTGGGTTCCCAGCATCATGATCAGCAGGATCATCCACCAGCTGTGGCCCGTCACCGCGCCATGGATCAGGTCGGCGAGCCAGCCGGCCAGCCCCGACTTGGTCATGGCACCCGTCATGGTGATGGCGCCGCCCAGGAGCAGAAACGTCCCCCACATGGTCTTGTCCTGGACCTGCTTCCAGGTGAACGGGAACAGGCCCGGTATGAACATCACCAGGGAGATTCCGATCAGGCAAACGATGCCGAGCTGAAAGCTGTGGACCTGGGCGATCGGGCTGCCCTTGCCCAGCACGAAGAACAGCGCGATCCCGGAAAATACGGCGATCAGCACCCACTCCGCCGGGGCCATCGGACCGAGCTCCTTGTGTTGCTTGCGGATCTGCGCGTGGCCGCCGGCGATCTGCACGCGCGCGGTCTTGAAGTGGTAGCGCACCCAGGCCTGCGTCAGCACGAACATGCCGAGGTAGGGAAACTGAAGCAGCATCCAGTCCAGGTAGCCGAGCGGGAAGCCGTTCTGCCCGAAAAGCCCCACGAGAATCATGTTCGGCAGGTGCGCAGTCATGATGAACATGCCGGCGATCATGCTGGTGTACACCAGCGACTGGATGATGATGGCCTTCTTCGCCTCCTGTTCCTCTTCCGAATCGCCGAGGAGATTGGTCACGCCCTGCACGATCGGCATGATGGTGGCGGAGCGAGCCACCGCCGCGGGAATGAAGAACGAAAGGATCAACTGGACGAAGAAGAAGCCCCAGATCACGCGGCCGGCGTTGGACGCCTTGATCTTGTCGAGAATGCCGAGCGCAAGGCGCCGGTCGAGCTTGAGCAGCTGCATGATGGCGCCGACCAGCATGCCGAAAAGCAGGATCCAGACGACATGGCGGGTGAAACCCTGGAGCACGAAGCCGAGCGGCGGCTGCCCCTTCTCCCAGGGAATCGCGTGAGTGAGGATCAGCAACGAGGGGATGCCGAGCGCCGTGATCCCCACCGGCATCGCTTCGGACACCCACATAATCGAGGCCCACGCCACGATCGCGAGCACCGCCTGGCCTTCGGGCGACAAACCTTCCGGGCGCGGGAGCACCCAGAGGATCAGCGCGAACACGATCCAGGCGGCAACGAAGCCGATCAATGTTCGCGCAGGACTGCGTCCGCTGGCCCGGACGTTTTCGCTCAGGTAACCCAGCACCCCGCCGCTACCGGCCAGGGGTTGTTCAAGAACGGTGGACATGTCCGCATTCCCCCTCAGTCAGACAGAGCGCTCAAAAGGCCCCGCGGGCGGCCTCACGGCCGCCGCGGCGGGAAGGCCGGAGGAGCCGGCTTGGAAACCTCAGAGGAGACCGGCTGCTGCGACTTCGCCACGACGTCCGTCGCGAGCCATGCGTTGCCGGGACCGAGAGGGCGGGCAAGGCCCGCGCCGAGGAACGTGCGCGCGGCGCCGGCGATACTGCCGACGTGAAATGCCCCGGCGTGGCGCGAGCCGCTGAAAGGATTGGCCATCACTCCTCCTTCGTCTTTGTAGCTTGCCGCGAAGCCCCTCCGCACGCCCGTGCGTCGCGCCGGAGAGGATACGGTAACATTCAAGCGTCGCCGCCTTGCGCAGTCTGTCGGCTGGCCGACATCGCGGGAGGTTTTTGGGCGGAGATAATTCGCTACGCTGGCACGCGCCGGCGCCGGAGGAGGACCGGCCATGAACAACCGAACGAGCCCCGAATCGGAACTGCGGTCGTCGCTCGTGGCGCCGTCGGATTTTTTGTCCCGCCTGGAGCCGGGCGACATCGAGGACCTCGTGGCCATCGCCCATCCCCAGCAGTTCGCCAAGGGCACCGCCGTGTTCCGGGCCGGGGACCCCGGCCGCAATGTCCACTTTCTGCGGCGCGGCCGCATCAAGATCTACCAGCTATCGCCGATGGGGCGCGAGGTCATTCTCTGGTTCTGCTTCTCCGGCGAGATTTTCGGCCTGGCAGAGGTGGCACGCGGCGGTGGACGCGTCGTCAACGCGGAGGCATGCGAGGCGTGCGAGGTGCTGACCGTGCCGCAAGAGCAGTTCAAGGCGTTTCTGCGCTGCCGGCCGGAGGCCTCGCTCCTGTGCATGCAGGTCCTGTCGTCGAGATTGCGCATTCTCGGCGAGGTGCTGGCCAATCTCGTCTCCGACGATGTGCACACGCGGGTGGCCAAGCTGATCCTGCGCCTGTCGGCGCGCTACGGCACCCGTGTCGGCAGCGAAATCTTCCTCAACATTCCGCTCACCCACCAGGAAATCGCCGACATGGTGGGAACGACGCGGCAGACCGTCACCAGCGCGCTCGGCCAGCTCAAGCGCCAAGGCGTGCTGTCCATCGACAGCCACCGCATCCAGATCGAGAGCGAGGAGTTGCTGAACGAACTGGCCCAGGGGACGGGGTGAGGATACGCCAATGGACGCGCTGCTGCTGGCCCTGCTGTTCCTGGACCTCTACCTTATCGTCTATTACCGCCTCCTGATCGGCCAGCTGCAGGCGACGCGCACGGGGCTCGCCGACCGCGGAGGCATTTTTCGGGTGTTCACATTGCCCAGCCGCGAAGGACTCCCGCAGCGGCACTACAAGTACTACCGCCGTTTCTGGCTTGCGGTCGCGGGCTTCGCTCTGCTGGTCGGGGCCGGGATTTGGGTGCGCTATCCGACGCTGTCCCGGATGGGCGAGTCCCTGTGACGTTCAGTCGACCTTAAGGTAGTTGACGAGGATCCCGCCGGTCTGGCGCAGGCGCTGGCCCATGAGCTCCAGCAGTTGGATCAGGATCTTGGATCCCAGCCGCGGGTGCTCGTCGATGAGCCGCACCAGGTCCTCGCGCGTGAGCACGGCGAAGGTGCAGGGCTCGGCGGCGATGCACGTCGCCGAGCGCGGCTCGCCGTCCACCATCGCCATCTCGCCCACGGTCTGCCCCGGGGTCACCGAGGCGATGTGCTTCTGGCGCCGGCGGATGTCCTGCTTGAACACCTCGACCTTGCCCTCGACCAGCAGCAGGAAGATGTCGCCGCGCTCGCCTTCGTGCAGGATCGCCTGCCCTTTCTCGACGCGGTAGAGCTTCATGAACCGGGCCAGGATCTCCAGCTCGGCGCGGGCGAATTCGTGGAACAGCACCGTGACCGCCACCAGCGAGGCGATCTGATCGAGCATCTGCGTGCCGTCCCCGATGTGCTGCATCGTGGACAGCTCGCCCGAGGCCTCGGCGCCCTTGGTGTCGGTCATCGCGATCAGGCGGCGGCGGGCGTCGCCCCCACCGACTCCTGCTGGAACTTGGCCGCCAGCGCCGTGCGCTTGAGATAGGTTTCCCGCGCGAGCCGCACGTCCTCGAGGAAATACGGCAGCTCCTGCAACGTCAGCGCCTGCGGGCCGTCCACCAGCGCCTTGGACGGCTCGGGATGGAAGTCCACCAGCACCATGTTGGCGCCGGAGATGATGCCCTGCGCGGTGACGTGCATGACGTCGAGCAGCCGGTCCGGCGCGCACGCTCGCGAGCCCACCGAATGCGACGGGTCGATGCACACCGGCATGCGCGTGAGGCGCTTCAGCACCGGCACGTGCGAGAAGTCGACGAAGTTGCGGTGCGGGTCGCCCATGTTGGTCTTCATGCCGCGCAGGCCGAACACCACCTTGCGGTTGCCTTCCGACGCCAGGTATTCGGCGGCGTTCAGCGATTCATCCAGCGTGATGCCGAAGCCGCGCTTGAACAGCACCGGCAGCTCCTGCTGCCGGCCGGCGGCCTTCAGCAGCTCGAAGTTCTGCGCGTTGCGGGTGCCGATCTGCAGCATGACGCCGGTCGGCTTGCCGGTCTGGTGCAGCGCTTCCTGGATCTCGTCGATGTGGTCCTCGTGGGTGATCTCCATCGCGATCACCTTGATGCCGTACTTGCCCGCCAGCTCGAACACGTACGGCAGGCAGGTCTTGCCGTGGCCCTGGAACGAGTACGGGTTGGTGCGGGGCTTGTACGCGCCCATGCGCGTGCAGACCTGGCCGTTGTCGCGCAGCGCGCGCATCATCAGCTCGACGTGCTCGCGGGTGTCCACCGCGCACAGTCCGGCGAAGATGTGCAGCGTGTCCTGCCCGAAGCGCAGGCCGTTGTAGTCGAAATGGGAGAGCCGGTGGTCGTCCTTGTGGCGGCCCAGCACCCGGTAGGGCTCCGACACCCGCACCGCCCGCTCGACGCAGGGCAGCGCCTTCATGTCGTCCAGCGGCAGCTGCAGCGTGTTGCCGATGAGGTAGACCTCGGTCAGCACCCGCTCGGTGCCCTTCTCGTGGTGCAGCCGCGTCTGGATGCCCGGCAGCGCAGCCAGATGCTCCATCAGGCTCTTGAAACCGGGCCCGTTGAGGTCGACGTTTTCTTCCAGGATGAGAATCATTGTGGTCTTTTGCCGGGGCGAGCCGCCCCCTCCCAAATCCGAAAAAGATCGGGATTTTAGCAGAAAACGCCGATTTATCCCCGGCTTGGCGCCGAACGGCGGGCCGGGCCGCGGTCAGCCGGTGCCGCCGACCGTCAGGCCGTCGATGCGCAGCGTGGGCTGGCCGACGCCCACCGGCACGCTCTGGCCGTCCTTGCCGCAGGTGCCCACGCCCGGGTCCAGGGCCATGTCGTTGCCGACCATGCTGACGCGGGTGAGCACGTCCGGGCCGTTGCCGATCAGGGTTGCGCCCTTGACCG
>CAZGTK010000023.1:0-219 GCA_964528415.1 uncultured Burkholderiales bacterium
CGTGCCGGCCGCGACGACGTCGCGGTCCTGCGTGGCGACGCCCTCGTCGTCGAACGGCGCGCTGCCGAGCCCGCGCGGCAGGTGCGGGCGCTCGCGGATCGTCACCGCGTCGGAGAAGACGCGCTCGCCGAGGCGCTCGACCAGGAACGAGGCCCGACGGTACAGGCTGCCGCCGCTCGCCGCGTGGCGCGGCACGGCCAGCCCGCTTGGAGCGCACCT
>CAZGTK010000023.1:229-14599 GCA_964528415.1 uncultured Burkholderiales bacterium
CGGCGCCTCGAAGATCACCGGCACCTGCGCGGTGGCGATCTTGCGCGCGCCGAGCCGGTCCGCGGTGCGGCGGCCGGCGCGGCGCCCGACCTCGTCGGCCGGCTCCAGCTCGGCGGGTGCGCGCGCGGTGGAATACCAGTAGTCGCGCTGCATGGCGTCGCCCTCGCCGCCGATCACGGCGCAGGACACCGAGTGGCGCGAAGTCGGGTAGCCGCCGCTGAAGCCGTCGGAGTTGGCGTAGACGAAGCGGGCCTCGTGCACCGATACCGTGGCGCCCTCCGAGTTGGCGATGCGCGGATCGACCGCCATGGCCGCGCCTTCGGCCCGCTTGGCGAGCTCGATGGCCTGCTCCACGGGCAGGTTCCACGGGTGGTAGAGGTCGAGGTCGGGGACCTCGCGCGCCAGCAGCGCGCGGTCGGCGAGACCCGCGCAATCGTCGGCGGCGGTGTGGCGCGCGATGGCCACGGCGGCCTCCGCGGTCTGCTTCAGCGCCTCGCGCGAGAAGTCCGACGTGCCGGCGTGGCCGCGCTGCTGGCCGACGTAGACCGTGATGCCGAGCCCCTTGTCGCGGTTGTACTCGATCGTCTCGACCTCGGCCAGGCGCACGGTCACGCTCTGGCCGAAGCCGATCGAAACCTCGGTCTCGCAGGCCGTGGCGCCGGCGGCGCGCGCGAAGTCGAGCACCTGCGCGGCGATCGCGGCAAGCTCTTCGGCGGTGTGGGAGAAGCGCTGGTCGGTCATCGAATCGGCAACGGCCGGCGAGAGCCGCCCGGGAAGTTCGCTATCATAGCAGCTTGGTACCGTTTTCCATGTCCGACGAACCCGTCAGCAAAACCCGGCGCAAGCGCGAGATGCACGAGCTGCAGGCGCTCGGGGAAACGCTCGCCCGCCTGCCGGCGCAGCAGGCCGAGGCGCTCGCGCTGCTCGAGGAGCTGGCGGGCGCGCTGCGCGAGTTTCACCGCATCAAGGCGCGCGAGGCGCGGCGCCGCCAGCTGCAGTACATCGGCCGGCTCATGCGCGACGTCGACCCGGCGCCGATCCGCGAGCGGCTGGCGGCGTGGAGCGGCGAATCGAGCCGCCACACGGCGTGGCTGCACGAGCTCGAGCGCTGGCGCGACCGGCTGCTCGACGACGCCGAGGCCATCACCGAGCTCAAGGCGCGCCATCCGCGGGCCGATGCCGGCCGCCTGCGCCAGCTGGCGCGCACGGCGGCGGCCGAGCGCGACGCGGGCCGTCCTCCGCGCGCCTACCGCGAGCTGTTCCAGGAGCTCAAGGCGCTCATCCCCGAGCCGCAGCCGGCGACGGCCGACGGCGATTGACCCTTTGCTATACTCGGCGCCGCCATGAACGCTCCCGAAGAACTCGTCGTCGGCCTGGTCTCCGTCAGCGACCGGGCGTCGAAGGGCGTCTACCAGGACGAAGGCATCCCGGCGCTGGAAGGCTGGCTGCGCTCGGCCATCGCCGCGCCCGCCGTGCGCTGCGTGACGCGCCTCATTCCCGACGAGCAGCCGGCAATCGAGGCGGCGCTGAAGGCGCTGGTGGACGCCGAGCGCTGCCACCTCGTGCTCACCACCGGCGGCACCGGCCCGGCGCCGCGCGACGTGACGCCGGAAGCCACGCTGGCAGTGGCGGACAAGGTGATGCCGGGCTTCGGCGAGCAGATGCGGCAGATCAGCTTGAAGTTCGTGCCGACCGCGATCCTTTCGCGCCAGGTCGCGGTGATCCGCGGGCAGGCGCTGATCATCAACCTGCCGGGGCAGCCGAAGTCGATCCGGGAAACGCTCGAGGGCCTGAAAAGCGACGGCGGCGAGACGCTCGTGTCCGGCATCTTCGCCGCCGTGCCGTACTGCATCGACCTGATCGGCGGGCCCTACATCGAAACCGACGAACGGGTCGTGACCGCGTTCCGTCCCAAGTCCGCGCGGCGGCCGAAGCCGCCGGCGCCCTAGGCCGTTACTTCTTCGGCTTGCTGATCCCCGGACCGGTCAGGTCCGAGAAATCCGCCCCGGTTCCCACGAGTTCGGCCGACGCGATGGTGTAGGTGAACGACGGCGGGTCGAGGCTGTCCTGCGGTTTCGACGCGAGCTCGGCGTGCGGATAGACGAAGAACGGCCGGTCGATCGAGCTGGGCAGCGGCTTGAGCGGCAGCGCCTCCCATTGGTTGTAAACGACCCAGTTCATCTCCCACGAGCCGAAGAAGCGCCAGCGCAGGGAGGTCACGCCCGGATCGTCGAGCGGCAGCGCGCTTTCGGCCGCCATGCGCAGCACGCTGGCCGGATCGACCGGCACCCAGCCGATGCCCGGCGCGAAGAACTCGGCGCGGGCCTGCTGGCTGCGGCTCACGTCGCCGTAGGCGCCGAGCGCCGGCGCGACCTTGGACTTGTCCAGCGTCACGCCGACGGCCAGGCGCGCCGGCACGCCCGCGGCGCGGCACAGCGTCACGAACAGCGCGGCGGCATCGAGCGCGCGGCCCTTCAGGGCGCCCGCCTTGATCATGGCGCGGACGTCCCCGCTGCCCACGCCGGCGCCGCCGACGTCGTAGGCGACCTTGTCGATCACCCAGTCGTAGATGGCCTTCGCCTCCTCGACGGGACCCTTGGCGCCCTTGGTGATGTCGGCGGCGAGGCCCTTGGTTTCCTTGTCCAGCGGCACCAGCGCCGAGGCCCCCAGATACTGTTTTGCCTCGGCCGGCAGCGGGCCGCTGACCGGCTGGGTGACGTCCACGCGCCGGTCCAGCGTCTTGACGATGGTGCTCACTTCCAGCGTGCGCTCGCCGGGCTTGCGCCACTCGGCGTACAGCACTGGCTGGAAATCCCGCGAAAGCGGGTCGAACTGGACCTTGTCCGCGTTGCCGCTCCAGATCGTGCCCTGGTTGCGCTGGAAGCTGAAGTCCTGGACCAGCGGGATCGGCACCCACAGGCGGGCCGGGCCGGGCTGCGACGGCAGCACGACCTTGCAGCTCAACCGGTAGCTGTTCCAGCGCCCCAGCGAGTCCAGCGAGGCGAACGCCGCGGGACTGACGCCCGCGCCCGCGAGCGCCGACCCGGCGCCGACCAACTTGATAAAATCACGACGGTTCATAAGGCTGACCTCCGGCGTAACGCCGCTTGAGAAGACAGATTGTAAATTTTTCTCCTCCGACGTAAAAGCACACAGTGACCCAAGCCCCCAAGAACCTCGAGACGATCGAGATCGAGTCCGGCGATCCTCCCGCCGTTAGTATCATCTGGATGCACGGGCTCGGCGCCGACGGCCACGACTTCGTGCCCATCGTCGGCGAGCTCGACCTGCCGCCGGCGCCGCCGGTGCGCTTCGTGTTTCCGCACGCGCCGTTCCGCCCGGTGACCATCAACAATGGCTACGTCATGCGCGCCTGGTACGACGTGCTCACCACGGCGTTCAACAACCGCGAGGACGAGAAAAGCCTGCGCGAGTCGCAGGCCGCCGTCGAGGCGCTGATCGCCGCGGAGAACGACCGCGGCGTGCCGCCGCAGCGGATCCTGCTCGCCGGCTTCTCCCAGGGCGGCGCGCTGGCGCTGCAAACCGGCCTGCGCCATCCGCAGCGCCTGGCCGGCATCGTCGCGCTGTCCACCTACCTCCCGCTCGCCGGCACGCTGGCCGCGGAAGCCCATCCGGCCAACGCCGACGTGCCCATCTTCATGGCGCACGGCACCCACGACCCCGTGATCCCGTTGCGCCTGTCGATGACGTCGCACGAGCAGCTCAAGGCCGCGGGATATCCCGTCGACTGGCGCACCTACCCGATGCCGCACACGGTGTGCATGGAGCAGCTGCGCGACCTCTCGGGCTGGCTGCGCGAGCGTTTCGCCGAAGCCTGAGCCCGGCGCGCGCGCTCACCCCGATTTCTCCAGCGCCCGAAAGCGGCACAAGTCGTACTCCTCGCCGCGCTCGTCGAGGCCGGCCGGCACCAGCAGCAGCGCGTCGTCGCCGATCTCGGCCTCCAGGCTGCGCGACGGCGCATACAGCCCGGCCTTGAGGATGACGCGCATGACACCGTCATCGCCGATGGGGAAAAGGATGGCGGTGTCCGCTTTCCAGCCCGCGCGCATGATGGTCGACTGGCCGCCGGCCACGCGCACCGGGGCCGTCTGCGCATCCAGGCCGAGCGTTTGCACGCCGACCTGGGCCGGGTCGCTCCTGACCAGGCGCCGCACGATGCCGACGCCCCAGGCCGGCGCGCCCTCGGGCTGCACCGCGATCACGGTGCCCACGCGCAGGCGCTCGGCGGCCGCGC
Organism: uncultured Burkholderiales bacterium; assembly: GCA_964528415.1. Classification (GTDB taxonomy): domain Bacteria; phylum Pseudomonadota; class Gammaproteobacteria; order Burkholderiales; family UBA6910; genus DATIUV01. The sequence goes on from CAZGTK010000023.1 coordinate 4,485, forward strand.
GCGGCGGCCGAGCGCTGAAACCGCCCGCGCTGATGTTGTCCGACTCCCAGCGCTGGATCTTGTCGGCGAGCGCGTCGTCCATGCCCTGCAGCGCCAGCACCGTGCGCTCGAAGCCGGCGGTGACCCGGATCGGGGCGTTGGCCCGGTGGCGCGCCGACTGGCGCACCGGCGGCGTCGGCGACCAGTGCCGCTCCAGGTGGCGGATGACGTCGTGCAGCGTCTCGACGTCGGCGCCGCCGCCGCCGAGCTCGTCGGGAATGCCCGCCTTGCGCATCCGGTCGGCCAGCCGCGGCAGGCTCTGCCACGCCTCGCCCGCGCTGACGAACACGCGATTCGGCTTCTCGCGCGCGCTGGCGCTCACGCGCGCGGGCGGCCCCGGACTGTCCAGGTCCAGGTAATGGGTGACGATGCCGCCCTCGGTCTTCGCGGTCTTGAACTTCGGCGCCATGCTCTGGATGACGCGCTCGGCCGCGTCGATCTTGTCCGGCGTCAGAGCGTCCGGCGAGGAGAGCCACAGCATGAGCCCGCACAACAGCTCGCGCTCGGGCGTGGTCTGCCCGCCGCCGGCGAAAAGCTCCACCGGCTTGGTCAGCAGACCGCGCGCGTCGGCCGCGCGGTACAACTGGGCAAAGCCGCGCCAGACGGACGCCTCGATGGGCTGATAGCGCAGCAGGCGCCATTTCAACGCCTGGGAAAGCGCGCGCATTCCCCGCGCCAGGGCGCCGCCCAGCGCCGCCTCGGGCGCTGCCTTGGCCGCGGCGGGATCCGCGAAAAGCTCGGCATAGGCCTGCCCCAGCGCGGACCAGAGACGCTCCACGGTGCTCGCCAGGCGCGATTCCTGGATCGGCCCGACGCCGGACACGGTCAGGAAGTCCCGTGTGAGCTTGCGCTGCGCCGGCTGCGCGGCGTCCTCGAGCAGGCGGTAGATCTCGAGCCGGTCGGGCCCCTTGAAGCCTTCCGTCCCGGCCACCGACTCGACCCAGTCCGCCAGCTCCTCGACCGCCTTGAGCGAATCGCCCTGCGGCACCTCGGCAATGAGCTTGCGGGCGTCCTTGAGGTCCGCCATCGGGTGGTCCGCTTTCGGGCCCAGCCACTTCAGCATCGCATCGCTCCCTCCTGGATGGCCATCGTTGCCGTTGTCGTTGTCCGCCGCGGCATCGGCGCGATCAGCCGGCGAGACCGTGCCAGTTGGCGACGTTGGTGTGCGTCATTTCGCTGCGGTCCATCGTGCGATAGCGCGCGAGATCGAAGTCGTCGCCGCTCTCCACCAGAGCCAGCGGTACGAAATAATAATCCCGGCCGGCAAACTCCGCCTCGAGCCGCTGCCGCATCGAGAAGCGGCCGCGTCGCAGGATCAGAAGCACCTCGTCGGGCATCGTGTCGCGCGCCAGGCACACGCCGTGCTCGCCGGGGCCGTCGCTGCCGCCGCCCTGGAACGCGAACGGGCGCAGCAGCACCGGCGTGCTGACGTGGCCGAAGATCTGCACGCCGAGCGCGCTGCGGCCGTCCGGGTCGCTCACCAACCGCCGCACCAGACCGACGCTCCAGACATCCTTGCCTTCCGGCCGCACGCCGATCACGCCGCCGACCCGCACGCGGGCGCGGTCCTCGATCTGCGCCACGGCGCTCAGGCCGCGCGCGCTGATGTCCTCCGCGACCCAGGTCTCCGGGCGCGTCAGCGCCGTGTTGCCGAGCCCGTGCAGCGCGTAGAGCAGCCGCTCGAAGCCCACCAGCACCGAGATCGACGCCATCACGCGGTGGCGCACGTGCCGGCGCACCGGCGGCGTCGGCGCCCAGTTGCGCGCCAGGTGCCCCGCGACCTTGCCCACGAGAAAGGCGTCGTCGCCGAAACCGAGCCGCAGCTCCGGCGGCAGGTCGCGCGCCGCCGCCCGCGCAAGGAGCTTCTCGAGCGCCGGCAGGGCCTCCGCGGTACTGAAATAAAGCAGATGGGAAAGCTCAATGAAATAAGGGCTTACGCGCCTGGGCGGGGTTCCGCCGCGGCGGTCGAAGCAGTGGATCAGCGCCTGCTTGGGCTCCCGCGACAGGCGGAACTGCGGTGCCACCAGCGCCGTCATGCGGTCGGCGATTTCGAGCTCCACCGGCGCCAGGCCGTCGGCGGCGCCGATCGAGAGCGCCATGATCTTGAGCAGTTCGCGGTCGCACGTCGTGGTGGCGCCGGCACCGGGAAGAATTCGGGTCGACTCGGCCGCGGCGCCGAGCGCCTCGGCGCGGCCGTGGATCTCCGCCAGGTGGCCCCAGTAGCCGGGCTCGACGCCCTGGTGCTGCATCATGAGCCACTTGATCTGCTGGGCGACGGCCCGCACGGCCCGGGCCAGCGCGCTGCGCACGATGCCGCGCTCGCGCTTGCCGAGTTCGTCGTCGAGCTCCCGCAGGGTCACCCGGTAACCCTCGCCGAGCCGCCACCAGTACCGGCTGATGGCGCCCGAAAGCTGGCTCTCGCGGGCGGAATTGCGCCCCTGGTGCAGCAGGTACTCGCGCGCGAGGCGCGTCAGATACGGACGGGCGGCGTCATCGAGCAGCGCGCACAGGTCGAGGCGATGCCGGACGGCAAAGCCCTCCGCGCAAGTCACCGAATCGACCCATTCGCCGACCTCGGCCAGGCCGCGCACCGCGTCCACCTGCGGAAAGTCGGCCACGATCTCCCGGGCCGCGCGCAGGCTCGCCATCGGGTGGCTGGGCCGGGTCGTCATCCATCCGATCACGTCAAAACGCCTTTCCTAATCGCCGATCGGGACATTTCGACCCAAACCTGCAGTTTTCGTGCCCGCCGCGCATCGATGTAACAAACCTGTACACCGCCGTTTCAGCCGCGCCGGAGCGCCGCGCGCCGGCCGCGGCGCACGTCCACCGCGGCCAGCAGCGCGAGACCGATGACGAAAAACGCGCCGGTTCCCAGCATCGCGAGCCGATGATTGCCCTCGGAAGCCCACGTCACCAACCCGTACGTCACCGGGCCCAGGATCGACGAGAGCTTCACGGCGAGGCCCCACAGGCCAAAGAACTCGGCGCGGCGCGTCGCCGGGCTCAGGTACCCGACCAGCGCCCGCCCCGCCGACTGCGCGCTGCCGAGACAGAGGCCGGCCATGTTGGCCACCAGCCAGAACACGCCCGGCGTCGTCGCCCACCACGCCAGGATCGCCGTGGCCAGCCACCCCGCCAGCGTCACCGCGATCGCGGCCTTGTGGCCGATGGCGTCCTGCACGTAGCCGAACCCGAACGCGCCGACGGCGGCGGTCACGTTCACCACCAGGATCAGCAGGATCGTCTGTTGCGTGGTGAATCCCATCGCCTGCTGCGCGTATACCGCCGCCAGCGCCACCACCGTCTGGATCCCCGCCTGGTAGAACACGACGCAGACGAGAAAACGCCCGAGGTCCCGGTAGCGCCGCGCGTGGGACAGCGTCTCGCCGAGCCGGGCCAGGCTGTCGCGCAGGATGCCGGCGGCATGCACCGGCTGCGGTTGGGCCCGCTCCTTGAGCAGGAGGAAGGTCGGCAGGCTGGCCAGCGCGAACAGCGTCGCGGTGATGACCATGGTGACCGGCACGAACTGTGCCGCGGCGTGCCCCTGCGCCTCCGCCCAGGCGACGTAGGCGAGGCAGGCGCCGAGGCTGACCAGCCCGCCGATGTAGCCGAGCGCCCAGCCCCACCCGGACACGCGTCCCAGCGCGCGGCCGCGCGCGAGCTCCGGCAGGAACGCGGCGACGATGTTCTCGCCGGCGCTGAAGAAGAAGTTGCTGACCACCACCAGAGCCGCGCCGAGCGCCAGCTCGCCGGGCCCCACCAGGCCCAGAGCGGCCGTTCCGGCGACGCATCCCACGGTCGTCAGCACGAGCAGCGGCTTCTTCGCCGCGCGCGCGTCGGCGTAGGCGCCGACCACCGGCGCGGCCACGATTACCAGCGCGTAGGAAACGGCGAGGCTGGCGGTCCAGGCGAGGCTCGCCCAAGCGGCGTTGCCGGCCACCACGGCGACGAAGTAGGCGTTGAACACCGCGGTGATCACCACCGTGGTGTAGCCGGAGTTGGCGAAGTCGTACATCGCCCACGCCCACACCTCGCGGCGGCGGACGCCGGGCGCGAGCGAGAGCCGCTCGCGACGCGGTCTGGAGGAGGCGATGGTGGCGCTCATGGCGGCGGGAAAGCGCCGCCATTATGTCACAGCGCGACTAGCGTCCCGGATCGCGCCGGAACCGCGGCGGCAGCCAGACGAACGTGGCGACGACGAGCAGCGCGAAGCCGACGTAGAGCGTCGTGAACACCCACGGCGGCCAGTCGTAGTACAGCACGGCCTGGACCCAGCGCGCGATGAAGCCGCGCTCGGTGTCGCGGCCGCGCAGCGCGTCCTCCCACAGCGTGAGCGGGCAGATCGCCCCGACCAGCGCCTGGCCCGCGACGAACAGGATCGCGGCCAGGTGCGCGAGCCGGAACCAGACGTTGCGCGCGAAGCCAAAGCCGCGCCACGCCCCGAGCCAGATCGCCGCCAGCCCGCCGACGACGAACAGCACGAACAGGAAATGGACGACGAGGATGAGGTCGGCGAGAAACGTATGCATTCCGGATCTTTCCTCCCCGCGTCTGGCCGCGGCACGCCGGCGCCGGGGTGCCCGTCGCAGGTCGGCAACCACGCGTCTCGCCAAGAGCGGGTTCCCCGATCCACCGCGACGCACAGGGCGGATACCAACACGATTCTAGCGATTTACCCGGCCTCCGGCTCGAGGGCTGATTCTCCCGCCCGCCTAGTCATCATCGGCGGCGCCGGTCGTTCGATCCCGGTGGGGGTCACTCACGCTCCGGGGCGTTTGAGCCCGCCCCGCGCCCCGCCGACGAAGCCTACGCCATCAGGTCTAGACCCATCGTCGGCGCTGCCGCTTCCGCCCGTGTCGCTCACGCCGCATCTCTGCCTCGCAACACCCGCGCAAAGCCCTCGCTTCGCACCTTCGGCCTAGCCCATCGGCTCAATGTTTCGCGAACGGGCAACTCACCAGAATCGATTTCAACGAAGCGCGATTTTCTCGCCACCGTTCCGCGATTGCCGCCGGCGGAGAAAGAGGCGGCAAGCCACAGGAGGAAATGACGATGCACGAAGCCCATCTGTCCACCGCGCCCGCTGCGACGTCGACGCCGCACGCGCGCCTGATTCAGTGCGCCCTTGACCGCAGCGCGCGCCGCGCCGCCGCCGCACTTGCCTGCGCGCTCGGCGTGGCGCTGGCCGCGTCCCTCGCCGCCACGCTGATCGACCGGTCCTGGTCCGGCATCGAGCCCCGCGGCGCGGAAGCCGCCGTGGTAGCGCGCCCCCCGGTCCAGCCGACGGCCCGCGCGGACGCCGCGCCGGCCTCGCGCCTGCCGATGCCCGAAGGCCTCGCCCGTACCGACGAAGACATCTACTTCCACTGGGAGTGTCGCGATGAAAACTGCTGACCAAACCGCTCGCCTGCCCGTCGCCGGCGTCGACGTTGCGCCGTCCGAGCTCAACCGCACGTCGGAGCGCTACGCCGCCGGCCCGTGGACAGCGGTTCTCGCCAGTTGGCTCCTGACGATCGCGTTCGGCGTGGCGCTCTGCGCGCCGTTCGCCGGCGTCATCACCGCGTAGGACCGCACCGCGCGAACCCGCCATCCCGACTCACTTTTCGACTCAGCCAGGAGGACATCATGAAAACCCAAGCCCTTTGCATCGTCGCTGTTTCCCTGCTCGGCCTCGGCGCTTCCGCGCCCGCCTTTGCCGCTCCGAGCGATCCGGTTCTCACCGTCTCGGCGGTTCCCTCCGCGGTCATACCGTCCACCAATGCGGGTGCCGAAACCGACCGCCCGGACGATGCCACCGCGCCCGTAGAGCGTCGTTACTGGCCGGCCGAGGCGCCCGACGACTGCAACGACCCCTCGGACGCCGGCGACCAGTCGGCCACCGCCCCGGACGGCGAGTAGGAGGTCGCGATGGGTCTGATCGAACTCGAGGTCGTGCGGCAGGCAGCGCTCGCGGCGCGCGAATTGCGCCGCGAGCCGCCCATCGCGCCGCTTCTCATCGACGTGCGCAGCGAGCGCGAAGCGCGGGCGGATCCGCCCGGCTTCGAGCACGCCCGCATTCCGCTGTTCGAACTGCCGACCTGGGACGGCGGCGACGATCGCGCGCGGGACTTCGCCCGCCTCGGCGCGAACCGGAGCTTCGTCGCCGCGATCGAGCAGCTGTTCGCCGCGCACGGCATGAACCGCGGCGATCCGCTGCTGCTCTTCTGCCCGACCGCGCTCCGCGCGCGGGGGGCCGCCCGCCGGCTGCGTCAGGCCGGCTTTCTGCGCCCCTACGCACTCCGCCTGGAAGTCGTGCGGATGCTCCTGGGGCATTCCGGGAGCGCCGCGACCGCGCGCGCCCTTTTCACCGCACTGCAATTTTCAGGAGAGCCATCATGACCAAGCAAACACTGCGTCACCGCTTCACCCTCAACGCCATCGCGCTGGCGCTCGGTTCCTGCCTCGCCATCGGCGCGCTCGCCGTCCGCGCGGACGATCCCTATCCGCCGCTCGGCGCCGACGCGCAGAAAGTCGTGGACGAGGCCCGCGCGCAGATGCGTGCGTTCGACGAGGAGCAGAAGTGGCTGCAGGAGGACCGGCGCGTGACCGAGGCGATCGAGAACGGACCGCAGGAATTCGGGGCGCTGGCCGGCCGGGCGCCGGACCCGTCCGACGCCGAAGCGCAACGCCGCGCGGCCCGTTACGTGTCCGAGGACCCGATGCCGCCGCTCGACGACGCCGCCCAGCGCATCGTCGACGACGCGCGCGAGCAGATGTACGCGATCGATTTCCAGCGGCAGCAGGAACGGCAGCCCGTCGCCCGCGCCGAGTCCGGCGTGATCCGTGCGCAGGACCCGCAGGTTGATACCCTCGACCCGCTGTTCGACGTCAACTGAGGCCGCGCGGTCGGGCCGCGTGCGACCGCAGCAGGGGCTCTCCGACGGCCCCGGAACCCCTGCACCCCTTCAGCGCGCGCCCTAGCCCTTCGCCACCGGCCGCGCCGGGTCGGCGCACCACTCGCTCCACGACCCCGGGTAAAGACGCGAGCCGGCGAGCCCCGCGACCTCCATCGCCAGCAGGTTGTGGCAGGCGGTCACGCCGGACCCGCATTGATGGACGACGGCCTGCGGGTCGGCGTCGCCGAGAGCGGCGCGGAACTCGTCGCGCAGCTTTGCGGCCGGCTTGAAGCGGCCGTCCTCGCTCAGGTTGGTCATGAAGAACCGGTTCACCGCGCCCGGTATGTGGCCGCCCACCGGGTCCAGCGTTTCGTTCTCGCCGCGGAAGCGATCCGGGCTGCGGGCGTCGAGGATGAGTTGATCCGGCCGGCCGAGGCGCGCCTCGACGTCAGCCGCCGGGACCGGGCGGTCTCCTGGCGCGGGTTCGAACAGCGCCGGCCGCGCCGGCGGAATCGCGCTCGACACCGGCCGGCCTTCGGCCAGCCAGCGCGCGAAGCCGCCGTCGAGCACGGCGACGTCGCGATGCGCGAGCCAGCGCAACATCCACCACAGGCGCGCGGCGTAGGGTCCGGGGCCGGCGTCGTAGGCGACCACCTGCACGCCGCGGGCGACGCCGAAGCGGCCCATCAGCGCCGCGAACGCCGCCGGCGCCGGTAGCGGATGACGGCCGTTGGTCCCGTTCATGACGCCCGAGAGGTCGCGCCCGAGGTGCAGGTAGTGGGCGCCGGGGACGTGGCCGTCGGCGTAGGCACGCGTGCCGGCATCGTGGTCGAACAGATCGTAGCGGCAATCGAACACGACCCAGCGCGGGTCGTCGAGGTGCGCGGCGAGCTGCGCGGCGTCGATCAGCGTGGCGAACGGCATGGCGTCAGGACTCCGCCCGCTCCGACGTCGCCCACGCGCGCGCGGCGTCGTAGTCGTCGAACACGCGGATGTCCGCGTCGATGAACAGCCGCTGCACCCAGGCGCTCCACGCCAGCCATTGGTCGTCGGTGACGATGGCGATGCGGCCGAAGTCGTGCGCGTGGCTGCGCGAGAACTTGATCTCCTCCCAGGCCACGTCCAGCGTGTAGCGGATCATGTCGCGCAGGTCGAGGAGCACGTTGACCTTGCCGCCGAACTCGATCTTGTAGAGGACGTTGTCCTCGAACTCCTTGTAGTCGGCGAGCGCGAACTCGCCGAGGACGGCCACGTTGACCAGGTTGTCGCTGTGTTCGATGGTGATCATGCCGTGCTCTCCGTTTGTCCTCCGAGTCTACAGGATGCGGCGCCGCGCCCGCGCGCTCAGCCGGAGACCCGCCCTTCCAGCGCGCGGCGCACGAAGTCGTGGAAGTGGACCATGCCGTCTTCGAGCGGCGTCTGGTAAGGCCCGCGGTCCTCGGCGCCGGAGAGCCACAGCGCCCTGCGGCCCCGGTGAAGCAGCGTGCAGATCTCGGCGTCCTCCTGCGCCGACTCGAGGTAGGCGGCCTGGTGCGCCTCCTTGAGCTCGGTTTCGAAGAAGGCCACGTCTTCGGGGTAGTAGAACTCGACCACGTTGGTGGTGTGGTCCGGCGTGCGCGGGATCAGCGTGCTCACCACCAGGCAATGCGGATACCACTCCAGCATGACGTTCGGGTAGTAGATCGACCACACCGTGCCGTACTTCGGCATGTCGCCGCCGGTGTAGCGCAGCAGGGCGTCGCGGTAGCGCGCGTACTTGGCCGAGCCGGTCTTCTGCAGCTGCTCCTTGATGCCCATGTACTGGATCGACCAGCGCTCGCCGAACTCCCAGCGGAAGTTGCCGGCGTCGACGAAGTCGCGCAGGCCCGGGTGGAACGGCTCGACGTGGTAGAGCTCGAGGTAGATCTCGAGGAACGTCTTCCAGTTGAACGGGCACTCGTCGACCGCCGTGTGATCATAGACGTACCCGGAGAAATCGTAGTCGGCGGCGGCGCCGAAGCCCCGCAGGTCCTGGGCGACGTCGCGGTCGCCCGCGAACAGCAGTCCCTTCCAGGAGGTCAGCGGGGTCTTGGGCAGGCACAGGCCGGGGTTGGCGCCGAACTCGGGCGCGCCGAGCAGCGCGCCGTCCGTGCCGTAGGTCCAGCGATGCAGCGGACAGACGATGTTGCGGGCGTGGCCGCGGCCCTGCAGCAGCAGCCCCTGCCGGTGGCGGCAGACGTTGGACATCAGCTCGACCCCGTTGCCGTTGCGGATCAGCGTCTTGGCGTTCGCCATCCACTCCAGCACGTGGTAGTCGCCGGCCTCGGGCACCATCAGCTCGTGCCCGACGTAGCCGGGGCCGCGGTCGAACAGCATCGCCCGCTCGGCCGCCAGCACCTCGGGGTCGAAGTACCAGCGCATCGGCAGCGGGGCGACGGTTTTCACCAAGTGACTGATGTCGGTCATCGCTGGCCTCCTGGCGGCGCGTTGCGGTCGGAGCCGAAATCCTAGCGTCGGCTGCGGCCCCCTCGTTGATATAGATCACAAAAGGCGCGGCAGTATCCGGCAAATGCCGCCGGCCCGCAACCGCCCCCGCCGGCCGGCGCGCACGTTACGTTGACCCGGTCTCCCGCACTGCGCTATTTTTCGGTCTTTTCTTTCGACCCGCATGCCCAAGGCGCCCAAAGCCGAAGCACCCGCCGCGGCGGCCCCCGCCAGCTTCGAAGAGGCGCTGGCGGAGCTGGAAGCGCTCGTCGCGCGCATGGAGGACGGCGAGCTCCCGCTCGAAGAATCGCTGAAAGCCTACCGGCGCGGCGCCGAGCTGCTGCAGTTCTGCCAGGCGCGGCTCAAGGACGCCCAGCAGCAGGTCAAGGTCCTCGACGGCGAGGCGCTGCAGGACTTCAGCCTCGACGACGGGCAGTGACCTCCCGCGCCGCGGCGGCGGGGAGCCGGCTTCCGGAGACGCGTCCCCTGGCCATGATCGCAACCTCTCCCGATTTCCAGTCCTGGTCGCGCGACCGTCAGGCCGAGGTCGAGCGCGCGCTCGACGAGATGCTGCCGTCGGCGGACGTCGCCCCGCGGCGGCTGCACGAGGCCATGCGTTACGCGGTCATGGGCGGCGGCAAGCGGGTGCGGCCGATGCTGTGCTTTGCGGCGGGCGCCCTGGCGGACGCCGCGTCCGAACGGCTGCGGGTGGCCGCGGTGGCCGTGGAGCTGATC
>CAZGTK010000024.1:0-8947 GCA_964528415.1 uncultured Burkholderiales bacterium
GCGCCGGCGGCGTCGGCCAGGTGGTGACCCACAAGTGCGCGCAGGTGCCGGAGGTGTTCTCGGAGATCGTGCTGGCCAGCCGCACCGAGGAGAAGTGCCGCAGGATCGCGGCGCAGATCAGGCGACCGATCGCCACGGCGCAGGTGGACGCCGACGACGTCGGCCAGATGACGGCGCTGATCGAGCGCGAGAAGCCGGCGCTCGTCATCAACGTCGCGCTGCCGTACCAGGACCTGCCGATCATGGACGCCTGCCTCGCCACCGGCGTCGACTACCTCGACACGGCGAACTACGAGCCGCCCGACACCGCCAGGTTCGAGTACAGCTGGCAGTGGGCCTACCACGATCGCTTCCGCGAGCGGGGCATCATGGCGCTGCTCGGCAGCGGCTTCGATCCCGGTGCCACCAACGTCTTCACCGCGTATCTGGCGAAGCACGAGTTCGACGAGATCGAGACGCTCGACATCATCGACTGCAACGCCGGCGACCACGGCAAGCCGTTCGCGACCAACTTCAACCCCGAGATCAACATCCGCGAGGTCACCGCGCGCGGCCGCTACTGGGAGGACGGGCAATGGAAGTCGACCGACCCGCTCTCGGTCAGCCAGGTGTTCGATTTCCCGGGCGGCATCGGGCCGAAGAAGGCGTACCTGCTCTACCACGAGGAGCTGGAGTCGATCGCCAGGCACTTCCCGACGCTCAAGCGCGCACGCTTCTGGATGACGTTTTCCGACAACTACCTGAAGCACCTCGAGGTGCTCGGCAACGTCGGCATGACCTCGATCGAGCCGGTCATGTACGAGGGCCGCGAGATCGTGCCGCTCAAGTTCCTGAAGGCGCTGCTGCCCGATCCCTCCAGCCTGGGGCCGCTGACCAAGGGTCTGACCTGCATCGGCTGCCTGGTGAAGGGCAGGAAGGGCGGCAAGGACAAGGTGTCGTTCCTCTACAACATCTGCGACCACCAGGCGGCGTACCGCGAGGTCGGCGCGCAGGCGATCTCGTACACGACCGGCGTACCGGCAATGATCGGCGCCAAGCAGATGCTGACCGGCGCGTGGCGCGGGCGGGGCGTGTTCAACATGGAGCAGTTCGATCCGGACCCCTTCATGGCCGACATGAACCGCCACGGCCTGCCGTGGCAGGTGGTCAGGCTGAAGCGGCCGCTGCCGTGAGCACGGCTGCCCGGAAAGGCGCGGGCCGCCGGGCGCCGCGCCTTTTTGCTTTCTGATGCACACCTCCGCGAAACACGCCGAGCGCTTCGCGCGGTTCGACCCCCGGCGCGTGCCCTCGCCGTGCTTTGTCGTCGACGAGGCGGCGGTGGAGGAGAACCTGCAGGTCCTCGAGCGCGTGCAGCGCGAGGGCGGCGTCAGGATTCTGCTGGCGCTGAAGGCGTTCGCGATGTTCAGCCTGGCGCCGCTCGTCATGCGCTATCTCAAGGGCACCTGCGCCAGCGGCCTGCACGAGGCGCGGCTCGGGCGCGAGGCGTTCGGCGGCGAGGTGCACACCTTCTCCCCCGGCTTCACCGAGCCGGACCTCGCCGAGATCCTGAAGATTTCCGACCACGTGGTGTTCAATTCGGCGTCCCAGTGGGAGCGGTTCCGGCCGCTGGCGCTGGCGGCGGCGAAGGAGCGTCCCGGGCTGCGCTTCGGCCTGCGCGTGAACCCGGAGCACTCCGAAGGCGAAGTGGCGCTTTACGACCCGTGCGCGCCTTACTCGCGCCTCGGCATGCCGCGCTCGCGTTTTCCCGCGCAGGACCTCGAGGGCATCAGCGGGCTGCACTTCCACACGCTGTGCGAGCAGAATCTCGGCCCGCTCGAGCGCACCGTCGCCGCGTTCGAGGCGCGCTTCGGCGAGTTCATCCCGCGCATGCGCTGGATCAACTTCGGCGGCGGCCACCACATCACCCGCGACGATTACGACGTCGACGGTCTGATCCGGCTGCTCGTCGAGTTCCGTGCCCGGCACGGCGTCGAGCTCTACCTCGAGCCGGGCGAGGCGATCGCGATCAATACCGGCGTGCTGGTGGCCGAGGTGGTGGACCTGCCGTGGAACGGCATGCCGCTTGCGATCCTGGACACCTCCGCCACCTGCCACATGCCGGACACGCTGGAGATGCCGTATCGTCCCGACGTGATCGGCGCCGGGTTGCCGGGTGATCGTCCGCACACGTATCGGCTCGGCGGACAGACCTGCCTCGCCGGCGACGTCATCGGCGACTACTCGTTCGACGCGCCGCTCGAGGTCGGCCGGCGCCTGATGTTCCAGGACATGGCCCACTACACGATGGTCAAAACCACGACGTTCAACGGCATCCCGCTGCCGTCGATCGCGATCTGGAATTCGCGCACCGATGCGCTGCGGGTGGTGCGGCGTTTCGGCTACGAAGACTTCAGGAACCGGCTCTCATGACGCAAACGAACGCCTCGCCCGGCCGGCCGCCGCGCTTTCTGGAAACCGAGATCCCCGAGCTCGCCCCGGCGCAGGCGCGCTTCCACGTGCTGCCGGTGCCGTACGAGAAGACGGTTTCCTACGGCGGCGGCACGGCCAATGGCCCGGCGGCGATCCTGGAAGCGTCAGGGCAGCTGGAGCGCTGGGACGGCGCCAGCGATCCGGGCGCGGAGGGCATCTACACCTGGCCGGCGATCGACTGCAGCGGTCCCGACGCGGAGGTGATCGAGCGCATCGCCGCCGCGGTGGGCCGCATCCTCGCGCTCGGCAGGACGCCGGTGGTGCTGGGCGGCGAGCATACCGTCACCTGGGGCGTGATCAAGGGTTACCTGGACGCCGGCGTGCGCGACTTCGGGGTGGTGCAGATCGACGCCCACGCCGATCTGCGCGACGAGTACGAGGGAAGCCCGCTTTCGCACGCGTGCGTGATGCGCCGGGTGGTGGAGGCGGGCGTGCCGCTGTTCCAGCTCGGCAACCGCGCCTACTCGCAGGAGGAGCGCGAGGCGCGGGTGAAGTACGGCGTGCGTTACCTGGATGCGGACCAGCTGGTGCCGGACAACGTGCGTTCGTTCACGCTGCCGGCCGACTTTCCGGCCAAGGTTTTCTTCACGCTCGACGTCGACGGCATCGACCCGTCGGTGCTGCCGGCCACCGGCACGCCGGTTCCCGGCGGCCTCGGGTGGTATCAGTCGCTGGGCCTGTTCGAGTCGGTGGCGCGCCAGCGCCGCGTCATCGGCTTCGACATCCTCGAGTTCGCGCCGATCGAAGGCTTTCACGCGTTCGACTTCACCGCGGCGCTGCTCGTCTACAAGCTGATGGGGATCGTGCAGCGCCATTCGTGACGCCGGCGGCGGACCTGCCGCAAACGCCGGGTGGAGACACGGCTCGTGGAACGTGAGCAGCGTCTCCGCCGCGATCAGGACGACGCGTGGAGCACTCGATGATGGCGCGCGGATTCGTGGCGATCGCGTCGGCCGCGTGACAAGCGCGCCGTTCGGGGAGCTTGCCGCGGGCGTTCGGGGGTGCTCCGGATGCGGCTCCCCGTTCGGGCGCTCCCGCGGGGACGGAATCCGCGGGCACGGCCGGAGGGGCGCCGGCCGAGGCTAGGCGCGTCGGCCGGCGCCCACCTGCGCCCGCAGGCGATCCAGCTCCTCGAGGAGATCGGCCACCAGCGCCGCGAGCTCGGGCGCCGCGTCGAAGTCCTGCTCCAGGTCGCGCATGCGGCGCGCGCGCACCAGCGTCGCGGAGGAGAAGCGCCAGGTCCCGGCCACGCATTCCGCGCCGGGCAGCAGCCCTTCCTCGAGGTGACGCAACAGCCATTGCGGCTCGGCGCGGCAGGCGCGGGAGAGCTGCTCGATGGTGAGCCAGGATTCCTCGAGCAGGCTGCCCATCAGGACGTCGTCATCGTGCATGGCTCAGCTCTCCCGTGCGCCGCGGGGATCGAACGCCAGCTCCCGCGCCATGGTTTCGTACAGCTCGCGTGCCTTGGGTGTGTCGGCCGGCGGCAGGGCGATAGCGATGTCGAGCAGCAGGTCGCCGGGCGGCTCGCCGGGAATGCCCTTGCCGCGCACCCGCAGCTGCCGCCCGCCCTGGGACCCCGGCGGAATGCGCACCTTGAGCTGGCCATCCGGCAGGTCGACCGGCACGACGGCGCCGAGGGCGGCTTCCCACGGGGCGACGCTCAGGGTCAGGTGCAGGTCGCGCCCCTCCACACGCAAGCGCGGGTGCGGCCGGAAGTGCACTTCCAGCAGCAGGTCGCCAGCCGGCGCGCCGCCGGCTCCGGGGCTTCCCTGGCCGGCGAGGCGGATGATCTGCCCTTCGCGCACGCCCTTGGGGATGCGGACGTTGAGGGTGCGCGTGCCGAGCGTGACGCGGCCTTCCGCGTCCATCCGCGGGACCCGCAGCGAAAGCTGCCGCGTGGCGCCGTGGAAGGCATCGTCGAGGTCCAGCAGCACCTTGGCGTGGTGGTCATCGCCGCGCGCCCGGAAGCCGCCGCCCGCACGAAAACCGCCGCCGCGCCCCACGCCGCCGAACAACTCGGCGAAGAAATCGCTGAACTGGGCCGCCTCCTCCGGCGAAAAGCCGCGGCCCGAGAACTCGAAGCCGGCGTCCCAGTCCGGCGGCGGGCGGAAATCCTGGCCCGGCCGGTAACCCCGCCCCAGCTGGTCGTACGCGGCTCGCTTCTCCGGGTCGGACAGCACGGCGTACGCCTCGTTGACCTCCTGCATGCGCTTTTCCGCGTCCGGCTCCTTGGAGACGTCCGGATGGAATTTGCGCGCGAGCTTGCGGAAGGCCTTCTTGATGTCCTCCGCGGTGGCGTCCCGGGCCACCCCCAGCGTCTGGTAATAGTCCTTGAATTCCATGGTGTGTCCTGAACCGCCCGGACCGGCGGCCGCCGGCGACGCCGAGGGCTCCGCCGGCTCGCTCAACCCATAACATGCGGCCCGAAATCCCGGCAATCAAGTATTGAACTTCCGCGAGCCGCCCCTACATCGGCAATGAACGGCGCCGGCGGCCGGCGCCGGCGTCAAACCAAAAACCGGAGGATGCCCATGGTCTATCGATCGCCGATTCCCCGCGACCTGTTCGCGGAGTTGGACCGCCTGCAGCGCGAGATGCAGCAGGCATTCGAATTCTTTCCGAGCATTCGCGGTGTTGGCCGCGGCGGCTTCCCGGCGCTGAACGTCGGGAGCACGCCGGCCTCCGTGGAGATCTACGCGTTCGCGCCGGGGCTCGACCCGGCCAGCATCGACGTGCAGCTGGAGAAGGGTGTGCTCACGATCGCGGGCGAGCGAAAACTGGAGCGGCCGGCGGCCGACGCCAGGACGTCGGTCCACATCGACGAGCGCTTCGGCGGCCGTTTCCGCCGGGTGGTCACCCTCGCGGACGACCTCGATCCCAACGCGGTCGAGGCCAGGTACCGCGATGGCGTGCTGCACATCAGCATCAAGCGCCGCGAGGCGGCCCGGCCGCGCCGCATCGCCGTTCATTGAGATCGGGAGGTAATTGCCATGACGAATGACACCGCAGTTGCCAAGCAGGCCGGATCGAGCCGCGAGGACGCGGCCCTGCTCCCGCCGGTGGACGTGTTCGAGGACGCCGGCGGCATTACGCTCTACGCCGACCTGGCCGGGGTGCCGAAGGACCGACTCACGCTGCAGGTGGAGGCCGACACGCTGACCATCGAGGGCGAGGTCCAGCTCGACACGCCGGAGGGCATGGACGCGACCCACGCGGAACTCAGCTTGCCGCGCTACCGGCGCGTCTTCACGCTGTCGAAAGAGCTGGACACCGAGAAAGTCAGCGCCGAGTTCAACCAAGGCGTGCTCAGGCTGCGCATCCCGAAGGCGCAGCACGCGCAGCCGCGGAAGGTCGAGATCAAGGTCGCTTAGGCACAGGCCGGCGACGCTGCGCAGGCGGGGCGCGACGTCCCGGCCGATCCCTGGTGGGCCGGCCGAACCCGAGCGCGGGTTCGGCTCGGCGCCGCCGAGGGCAAGCGAAAAAAGGCCGCCCGCTCGGGTGGCCTTTGGTTTGCTGGTGGAGGCCGCGGGAATCGAAGCCTTCACGGCATACCCGTGACCCGGCAGAGCATTAGCCGAGATCCCTGCCGCTCCGACAGTGGCGATGCTCCCGGCGACACCCCCGTGCCGCTTTCACTTCGCCCCTTGGCCGCCCTCGTCCGAGGGGCCCGTCCAGCCTCGCTCGCGTAGCCATTCACGTCCAACCGCAGTACCCTGCGGCGCGTCATGCCCAGCGCGGGCCACGGCCTATGGCCGTCGGACACCGTCGTTGCCGACTTCAACCCGACGCCCTCGTTGGAATCGGCTGGGGAGAAATTGGCACCATCATTTTGCTAAATAATGGCCCTTTGCAAGGGTACACTCTGCGCCTAGTTTTCTTGCCGTGGACCGCGACATCGATCAAAAGCTGCGAGGGCTGGTCGCCTTTGCCGTCACGCCGGTCGCCAACGGTGGCGAGGTGGACGAGATCCGCCTGCGCCGGCTGCTGGACACGCTGATCGAGGCCGGCGTGGACGGGGTGACGGTCCTCGGCAGCTCCGGCGCCCTTGGCTCGTTTTCCGAGGCGGAGCGGATGCGGATCGCGGAAGTCGCAGTCCGGCACGTCGCGCGCCGGGCGGCGGTGACGGTGGGCACCGGGGCCATCACCACGGCGGAGACGGTGCGGCTTTCGCAGCACGCCGAGCAAATCGGGGCGGACGCGATCCTGGTGGTCCCGATCAACTACTGGCCGCCGACAGAAGCCGAGATCGAGGAGCACTACGCCGCGACTGCGGGGTCCGTGCGCATCCCGCTGTGCGTCTACAACAATCCCCGGTTGAGCGGCGTCGATCTGCAGCCGGCGCTGATCGCCCGCATCGCGCGGATCGGCAACGTCCGGTACCTGAAGGAGAGCTCGCCCGACCCCGGCCGCATCGCGGAGGTCCGGCGGCTGGTCCCCACCATGGTGGTCTCCGCTGGCCGCGACGCCCAGTTGCTGGAAGCACTGGGGCGGGGCGCGCAAGGCTGGCATTCGGCGATCGCGAATGTCCTCCCGCATCAGTGTGTGCGGCTTTTCCGGTTCGTTCGCGGCGGGGACATGGCGGCAGCGTCGGAGCTTTTCCAGCGCATCCTCCCCCTGACCAACTTCGCCGTTAGCCAGGGCCTGGTGCGCTCGCTGCACACGGCGTTCGACATTCTGGGCGAACCCGTGGGCCATCCGCGACCACCTCTGCGGCTCCTCGCTGGCGCCGAGCGCGACGAGTTGATCCGATTGCTGAACGAGGTGGGGCTACTGTCCGCGAAGGAGAGTGGGTCCCCAAGTCAACTTTTCTCGACTGGAGCACGACAATGAGACATTCCGCCTTTCGCCGCTGGCTCGCGTCCCTGATCGTCCTTGCGGCTGTGCTTGCACCGCTGGCCGTGCGCGCCGAGACGTACCCGGCCAAGCCGGTTCACCTGGTCGTGGGCTTCGCCGCCGGCGGCCCGACCGATATCGTCGGCCGGCTCTTTGCCAACAAGGTGAGCGAGCTGACGGGCACGCAGATGATTGTGGAGAACAAACCCGGCGCAGGGGGCAATGTTGCCGCGGAGTATGTGGCCAAGGCCGCGCCCGACGGTTACACGATCCTGCTCACCCACCTTGCAACCCAGATCATCTCGCCCCTGATCTACACGAAGCTTCCGTATGACGTGAACAGCGACTTCGTGCCGGTGACCCAGCTGATCGCCGTGCCCAACATGATCGTGGTGCACCCCTCGGTGAAGGCGAACAGCATCAAGGAGTTGATCGACCTGGCGAAGAAAAATCCGGGGACGATCAACTTCGCCTCCGGCGGCAATGGCACCTCGGGCCATCTTTCCTGCGAGTTGTTCAAGGCCCTCGCCGGGGTCGACATCGTGCACGTGCCGTACAAGGGCAGCGCCTCGGCGCTTCCCGATTTGCGCGCCGGCCGGGTTCAGATGATGTGCGAGAACCTGCAGTTCCTGCTGCCGCAGGTGCAGGCCGGTCACCTGCGCGCGCTGGCGGTCACGCCGGCGAAGCGGGTGCCGGCGGTGCCCGATATTCCCACGGTCGCCGAAGCGGGGGTCCCGGGCTACGACGTGAGCTCATGGTTCGGCATCGTCGTGCCGAAGGGCACGCCGCAGTACGTGATCGAAAAGCTGAATCGCGAGTTCGTGCGCGCCGTGCAGTCGCCAGACGTGCAGAAAAAGCTGGCCGAGATGGGCTCGATCCCGGTGGGCTCCAGCGCCGACCAGTTCGCGGGAATGATGAAGGTCGAGGCGACGAAGTGGGCGCCGGTCGTCAAGGCCGCCGGGTTGAAGGTCGACTGATTCAGTCGCGCAACACCTGGCCGAGGCGGGCGATGCCCTCTTCGATCTCCGTCTCGGTCAGCGAAGCGTAACCGAGAAGGAGTCCGGCCCTGCGCGGCGGCCGCAGGTAGTTGGGCGCGACCGGGTAAACGCCGACGCCGGCGGCCGCCGCCCGCTTCACGATCGGGTCCAACCGGCCGGCCGGCACGCCGGTTAGCCAAAGCAGCAGGTGGAGCCCCGTGCTCGAGCCCTGGATCTCGACCCGGTCCGCGCAGTGCTTCGAGAGCGCCCGCAGCAGCGCGTTCCGCCGCTCTGCGTTGCGCGTGCGCGTGCGCCGCAGGTGGCGCTCGAAATGGCCCTCGCCGATGAAGTCCGACAGCACTTCCTGCTGCAGCGTCGGTGTGTGCCGGTCGGCGAGAAACTTGGCGGCGCGGAATGCCTCGACCAGTTGCGAAGGCAGCACCATGTAGCCGAGGCGCAGCGCGGGAAACAGCGTTTTGGACAGCGTGCCGACGTAGATGACCTGCTCATTACGGTCCAGCGCCTGGACCGCTTCCACCGGCCGGCCACCGTAGCGGTACTCGCTGTCGTAGTCATCCTCGACCACATGGGCGCCGGTCGCCTGCGCCCAGTTGAGCAGCGCCAGCCGGCGTGCGAGCGGCATGACTGCCCCCGTGGGGAACTGGTGC